>JAOUMO010000020.1 GCA_029881425.1 Gammaproteobacteria bacterium | reverse complement strand
TGGCTCCTCTGCTTTCTCTTCTTCAACGACAGCCGCTTCAGTTGTGACCTGTTTTACACCCTCCAGATCAGACTGTAATTTAGCCAGCTCGCCATCATCCATCGACAACACGCCCTGGACACGTTGCTCAAGTTCCGCCAGTCGGGCCTTCAATTCGGTTTTTTCGAGACGTTCAGATTCAAGCGACTCCTGCGCCAGTGATAACTGCTGACGTAAGCTATTCAATTGTGCCTGCGGATCCTGCCCAGAGGCTGCAGTTTCACTACCCTCGATGTCACTGGCACTAACGATCGATAGTTTGCCCTCGGTGCTGTCTTCGACAAGGCTATCAGCCTGGCCCGTTTGCTCCGCTTCCATAGATGACGCAGGTATTGCACCGCTCATGGTCTGGCGATATTCACGCCATAGTGCCGAATGCTCTCTCGCCTGTGCCAATGCGGTCTGTCGATCGACAGCGGTTATTTCAGCACGATCGGGCATACGCAGGATATAGCCACGTTTGACACCATTGATATTTTCTTTAATAAAGGCTTCGGGGTTTTTGCGCACCAACGCCAGCATCATCTGTTCTACAGAAATAGAATTATCGGGTTTTGTACGGTTGGCAATGCCCCACAGGGTATCGTTTTGCTGAACCCGGTAATTTCCACTCACCTCGGTGCGTTGCGGCATGACCTGGTAGGTGACCTGGCGACCAGTGTCAGGCGAGGTAATTACGACAGGTGTCGTTGCCTGCTGTGTCGCCTGCATGGGCTGGGATTGCGGGTAGGCTGCCTGGGCTGGGCGCCCCTGCATCATATTGTCGGTTTGTGCCGGCTGAGTCTTTGCAAGATCAGCCGGATCAATAAAAGGTCGGCCGGTATCCGTAGCCGTTGCAGCGGCAGAACCACCGGAAAATACCGGTGGATCCAGCAACAGTGTGTATTCTCTTAATAAATGTCCTTCGGGCCAGTCGATCTCCACCAGGAAACTGAGAAAGGGCTCACGTACAGCGGTCTTGGTAAAGACCCGGACATAGGGTTTATTGTTCTTAACTATGACCGAGAACTTCAGGTCCTGCAGCATATAGGGTCTATCGATACCCGCACGGGCAAAGGCCTCTCGAGAGGCCAGCTTTACGATAAGCTGCTCAGCATCTTCAGCAACAGCGGATAATACCTCAATCTCGGCATTCAACTCCTGGTTGAGTGCCGAATTAAGCTCTATTTCGCCCAGGCCCAATGGGTATCCACGACCTGGCATCAATGCTGCCAGCACCGCCAGGCTTAAAGTCAGTTTGCGCACCGATTTTCCCCTCACTTCAATTCCTCAAGGTGTCATATTCTTTGAAATGGTGATAAAGGATACACCCATTTCGGCCACATTGCTAAGAACAAACTTTAGCAACCCTGTGTAACTATAGATTATAAATAGTCTTTTATCAAAATCTCAGCGATTTGGATACTATTTAATGCAGCACCTTTGCGTACATTGTCGGCCACAACCCACAGATTTAGCCCATTTTCATAGGAAATATCCTCACGAATACGGCCTACATAGGTTGCGTCATTGTTGGCACCTTCGGTAACGGCAGTCGGGTACCCCCCCGGTTCACGCTTGTCCATGACCTCGATTCCAGGTGATTTTGAGAGCAGGTCCCGACATGCGTCGGCTGTCATTTTCTTGCGTGTCTCAATATGCACTGCCTCTGAATGACCATAGAACACGGGTACACGAACAGCCGTTGGGTTCACCAGGATCGAGTCATCTTCGAGGATTTTTTTAGTTTCCCAGACCATTTTCATTTCTTCTTTGGTGTAGCCATTATCCATAAACACATCAATCTGCGGCAGTACGTTGAAGGCAATCTGCTTGGGATAGACTTCGCATTCATCAATCGGCTTGCCATTAAGTAATTTGGCTGTCTGTGAGGCCAGTTCTTCAATCGCCTCCTTACCGGTACCTGAAACCGCCTGGTAGGTGCAGACATTAATACGACTAATACCCACCACGTCATGAATAGGTTTCAGGGCCACCAACATCTGTATAGTTGAACAATTCGGATTCGCAATAATGCCCTGGTTAGTATAACCGGCAATGGCATGGGGATTCACTTCCGGCACCACCAGCGGAATGTCATCAACATAACGGAACTCGGATGTATTATCGATAACGACACAGCCAGCCGCTGCAGCTTTCGGTGCAAATTCTTTTGAAATAGAGCCCCCCGCAGAAAACAGGCCAATCTGTACTTTCGAAAAATCAAAGTCAGCGAGATTTTCAACGGTCAACATGGTGTCACCAAATTCCACTTTTTTACCTGCTGAACGCTCGGATGCCAGGGCGTAGACCTTGCCCACGGGAAACTTGCGCTGCGCCAGTATCGACAACATGGTTTCACCCACCGCACCTGTGGCACCTACTACTGCTACATCGTATGTCTTGCTCATAATTTTAAATCCTGAAATAAATTAATAATGTCTAAAGCAAGGTCGCAGAGAATACAAAGATTTATATATTAACTTTGAATCCTTAACTCTTTGCGGCTTTGCGTTGAATCTTTTTTACCTAGCCTTTTAATGCCTCAATCACGGCATCACCCATAGCCACTGTACCCACTTCGGTACAACCCTCGGACATAATATCGGGGGTACGCAGACCTTTATCCAGTACCTTACCCACGGCATCTTCAATACGCTGCGCCAGGCCTGCATTATCGAGGCTGTAACGTAACATCATGGCGACGGATAAAATCGTTGCCAGGGGATTGGCCACACCCTTACCCGCAATATCCGGTGCTGAGCCATGGATCGGCTCATACATGCCCTTGCCATTGGCATCCAGCGAGGCCGATGGCAACATACCAATCGATCCCGTGAGCATAGCGGCGGCATCGGAAAGGATATCGCCGAACATATTACTGGTCACCATTACATCGAACTGTTTTGGCCATTTCACCAGCTGCATCGCAGCGTTATCCACATACATGTGACTGAGGCTAACCTCGGGATAATCTTTCGAAATCCTGATCATCACTTCACGCCACAACTCGGAGACTTCCAGTACATTGGCCTTATCGACAGAACAGACTGACTTGCCACGCTTCATCGCTATTTCAAAAGCAGAACGACCAATACGTTCAATTTCACTTTCCGCATAACCCGCGGTGTTATAGCCATAACGCTCACCGTTACGCTCCTCGATACCGCGCGGCTGGCCGAAATATATACCACCGGTTAACTCACGTACGATCATGATATCCAGGCCGGCAACAATTTCCGCCTTCAATGATGAGGCACCCGCCAGTTGCGGATACAGGATCGCGGGACGCAGGTTAGAAAACAGGGTCATCTCGGAACGCAGGCCAAGCAGGCCCTTTTCAGGACGTTTTTCACGGGGCAGGGCCTCGTACTGTGGCCCACCCACGGCGCCGAGTAAAATCGCATCCGATGCCTTGCACAGGTTTAATGTGGCCTCAGGCAAAGGGTCGCCCGCAGCATCATAACCGGCACCCCCCACGGGCGCTTCATTTAATTCAACTACCAGCAAACCTTCTGCCCTGAAAAACTCAATAACCTTTACCGCCTCGGCGACAATCTCTGGCCCGATACCATCACCGGGTAAAATTGCAATTTTATGTGTCATCTTTAAAACCTTCTTTGATCGTCACTGTGTTGTATTAAAACTAAAATAACCAGGGTGCCGATTGTTTACGTTGTTGTTCATAGGCACGGATATCATCGGCATGCTTTAGCGTTAAGCCGATATCATCCAGGCCATTTAATAAACAGTATTTCCTGAACTCATCCACATCGAATGCAATCTCATCACCCTCTTCCGTGGTGATACGCTGTGATGTAAGGTCGATTTCCAGTTTATATCCAGATTTCGCATGCACTTTTTTAAACAGGTCATCAACCACAGCCGCATCCAGCGCAATCGGCAACAGGCCATTTTTGAAACTGTTATTAAAAAAGATATCTGCAAAACTGGGCGCAATCACCGCACGGAAACCAAAATCGGTCAGTGCCCAGACCGCATGTTCGCGTGATGAGCCACAACCAAAGTTTTCACGCGCCAGTAAAATCGTCGCCGTATCATAGGGCGATTGATTGAGCACGAAGTCATCATTTTTTCGGCGCACCGTGTTATCCATACCCGGCTCACCGGGATCGAGATAACGCCAGTCATCAAAGGCATTAGGGCCAAAGCCGCTGCGTTTGATGGATTTTAAATACTGCTTGGGAATAATGGCATCGGTATCCACGTTGGAGCGATCCAGTGGCGCCACTATGCCCTTTAACTTTTCAAATTTTTCCATATTAAATCCCGGTTAATCTTTTGTGCTTTTTTCAATCGACTTGCCCAGGTCCTGGATATCCTTGCCCAGGCCTTCAAATGTATTACTGCAGGCACTGACAGAGAGAAAACCCAAAAACATGAATATTACAATTATTTTTTTCATCAGGATGATTCCTTAAAAGTCTCTTACATCAACAAAATGGCCGGCTATAGCCGCCGCTGAGGCCATCGCCGGGCTCACCAGGTGAGTACGACCACCCTGGCCCTGGCGCCCTTCAAAATTACGATTCGAGGTTGAGGCACAACGCTCACCCGGTTCAAGGCGATCGGCATTCATCGCCAGGCACATGGAACAGCCGGGTTCGCGCCATTCAAAACCGGCATCGATAAATACCTTATCCAGACCTTCACGCTCGGCCTGCTGTTTGATCAGGCCACTACCGGGCACTACCATCGCCAGCTTCACATTAGCCGCCACTTTACGGCCTTTGATTACAGCGGCAGCGGCACGGATATCCTCGAGCCGAGAATTGGTACAGGAGCCAATAAATACTTTATCAATGGCCACTGAACTCAGTGGCGTATTCGCCTCGAGCCCCATATATTTTAATGCCTTTTCCATACTGCTGGCCTTGACGGTATCCGTCTCACGGGCAGGATCGGGCACATTGGCATCCACCGCAGCCACCATCTCGGGTGATGTACCCCAGGTCACCTGGGGCTTGATGCTGGCCGCATCCAGGTGTACCTCCTTATCGAATACCGCATCGCTGTCACTGTGCAGGTCAGACCATGCATTGACGGCCTGCTCCCAGAGATCGCCCGATGGTGCATAGGGGCGACCCTTCACATAATCGATGGTGACATCATCTACCGCCACCAGGCCAACGCGAGCGCCCGCCTCTATCGCCATATTACAGATCGTCATACGGCCTTCTATGGAACAGTCACGAATGGCGCTACCGGCAAACTCCATGGCATAGCCGGTGCCACCGGCGGTACCCATTTCACCAATCACGGCGAGTACGATATCCTTGGCGGTAACACCCGCACCCAGGGTACCTTCCACATTGATACGCATATTTTTCATTCTTTTCTGGATCAGGCACTGGGTAGCCAGTACATGTTCCACCTCGGAGGTACCGATACCAAAGGCCATGGCACCAAAGGCACCATGGGTGGCGGTATGCGAATCACCACACACCAGTGTCATGCCGGGCAAGGTCGCACCCTGCTCCGGGCTAATGACATGCACTATGCCCTGGCGGATATCATCCATTTTAAATTCAGTAATACCGAATTCCGTACAATTATTATCCAGTGTCTCTACCTGGATACGGGCCACGGGATCGGTAATGCCACGGGCCCGCTCAACCGCATCGGTCGGCACGTTATGGTCGGGCACAGCGAGTGCTGCATCGACACGCCATGGCTTACGGTCGGCGAGGCGCAGGCCTTCAAAGGCCTGGGGTGAAGTCACTTCATGCACCAGGTGACGGTCGATATATAACAGGGCCGTACCATCATTCTCGGTACGCACCACGTGAGCATCAAATAATTTATCGTAAAGGGTTTTGCCGGCCATTCATCTCTCTCCAGTTATGACACCGATTCTATTCTCTCATCTCAGATAAAACAAATTCATCTTTTTCATGTAAACTATAACCAACTGGAATACCAAAGACAGCGGCAAACTGATGCATAATTCAAAAAGACTGGTCCACAAATGAACGCGAATATACGCGAATATTTTGTTGGCGTGACCACAGTACATTACAGTGGATTAGATGCTTTTGCTTTATATTTACGTACATTCGCGTTCACTTGCGGACTAATTCTTCAGCTTTTAAAGGCTATTTACCCGTGCAACTTGCTACCTTCACTCCCGGACACCAACCATGGATATACAAAACCTGACCGCCTTTATCAGCATCAGTGAGACCGGCTCTTTTTCCAGGGCGGCTGAAAAACTTTTCCTTACCCAGCCTGCGGTGAGTAAACGTATCGCGGCACTGGAACAGGAATTACGCATCAAGCTCTTCGATCGCATCGGTAAAACGGTACAGCTTACCGAGGCCGGCCTCGCCCTGTTGCCGGGTGCGAAGCGTATCCTTGCCGAGCTGGAAGAGAGCCGCCGTGTCATCCGTAATCTGAGTGGTAAAATTGGAGGCCCGCTACGCCTGGGTACCAGTCACCATATTGGCCTGCATCGACTACCCCCGGTATTGCGTAGCTTCACTGCCGAACACCCTGATGTTGATCTGGATATCAAGTTCATGGATTCTGAAGCCGCCTGCGAGGCCATACTTAAAGGTGAACTGGAACTGGCCATAGCTACACTACCCGAACAGCCGAATAGCAACCTGAGCACAGATATTATCTGGCATGACCCACTGGGCGTGATCGTCAACAGGGGGCATCCCCTGGCCCGCAACAGGATAACGCAACTCGACCAGCTGATTGAATACCCGGCCATCCTGCCATCCCACAGCACCTTCACCCGGGCACTGCTGGAGCAGGCCTTTGGGCTGGATACACGTAAGCTGAATATCGCCATGGAAACCAATTACCTGGAAACCATAAAGATGATGGTCTCGATTGGCCTGGGCTGGAGCGTGTTACCGGTATCAATGTTATCGAAAGAATTACGCGATATAAAAGTCGAAGGCATCCACATGGAACGCCAACTGGGTGTCGCCTACCATGCTGAACGCACCCTGTCGAATGCAGCCAGGGCGCTACTGGATATTTTGCACCAGTAAACACGGGTATTTAAACTGTTAGTCATCCGTATAAAAACTGAATTTATTTTTACCCGTATTCTTGGCCTGGTACATGGCCTGGTCGGCAAACTTGATCAACTCATCAGCATCCTCAGAATCACCAGGAAAACAACTGATGCCGATGCTGACACCGACATTTGCCTGCTGTCCCTGCAAATCAACCGGCAGACCTACAGCCCTTATAATCCTGTCTGCAAGATCATCGGCATTGTGTTTGTCATGAAGCTCCGCAGAAATGATGACAAATTCATCGCCACCAATACGTGCGACCACATCTTCTTCTCGCATACAGTTTTTCATACGCGTCGCAACTTCTATTAATAAATGATCACCCACTTCATGCCCCAATGTATCATTCACCTGTTTAAACCCATCCAGGTCAAGAAACAATACCGCCAGTGGTTGTTGGCTTCTATGTGCATGCGCTATCATCTGCTTAAGGTGATCTTTCATCAAAACACGATTGGGCAATCCGGTTAAACTATCATGACTGGCCATTTGCTCCAGGCGTTTATTTACACGCTGGAGCTCTTCTGTCCGCACTGTGACCATCTGCTCCAGCTCATCATTGGATCGCTTTAAAGTGTCTTCTGCCTGTTTACGCTCAGTAATATCGCGCATGATCCCGACAAGGACATACTCATCATCCAGCAATAGCTTGGTGACACTTATATCCATAGGAAAGGTACTACCATCCTTACGCTGCCCCTCAAGATCACGCACCATACCAATCACCCTATCGCCCCGGTTGTTTTTAAATGCATCGATATAATGATCGTGGTGGCTACGATAAGGCTCAGGCATCAACAGGCTGACATTCTGGCCCAGCATGTCGCCAACCGGGTAGCCAAACATTTTTTCCGCCGCCGGGTTACAGGATGCTATGACCCCATCACTGTTTATGGTCACCACTGCATCCAGCATATTTTCACGAATAGCCCTTTCCTGTGACTCACTCTTAGCCAGTTCTTCAGTAACCTGATTTAAATCTTCTATATTGTCACTGAGTATTTTATTGGTTATAGCCAGGTGCTCGGCACTACGATGCATATCGTTATTAATAAGCGTGATTCGACGCACCACAAAAACCGCGATAAATATACCCATCATAACAACCAGGATAATCAGTCCCACTATTATTTCTACAGCGTCATCATAAGCCATCTCAGATGCTTCAAGCGCCTGCTGGTTATGCAGGTACTGTAAATCGGCAAACTGGAGTAGTACCTTAATTACCTCGTTCTGCGCAATAATGGCCTGTTTCGTCAGTACCTCATGCGCCTCGTGCAGGCGCCCCTGCTGGGCCAGCTCGATAATCCGGTCCTGATACTCTGTTGCTATCCGGGTCAACTGCCCCTGCTGTTCAAGTAAATCCTGTTCATCCGGCCATAAATTAAGCGTTAGCATCGCCTGCCTGGCCTTAATAAATTCAGCGCCTATTTCACGCACCTTTAGAAACTGCTCATCTCTTTTAAAGGGATCGTCTGTACTCACCATCTCATGTAATAACATAGAGCGCTCGCGCCCCAGGTAAATCATTTTATTGGCCAGCACCACCTGCTGGATATGTTCATGGACAACCTGTTTTAACTTGTCATCGATAGAACCAATAAGATCCAGGGCAACAATCATAACGACAATGATCAAACTTAAAATAGTCGAAAAGCCCGCGACTATAGCCAGTGAGCATTTATTACGAATATTTAAGGATTTGATAACCATACAATAAGTACGTCTAGTCTCTTTAAGCCTAACACCGCCAAACTTATCAGCGATATTGTTATAACAGGAAACCACTTTTCAATAACAGATTAAAAAGTATGGCTGCAACTCAATAATAGACTATTTAATAAAGCGCAACATTGAAAATGGATTAATGACCAGGATAAAACAACAGACAAAAAATTAACAATCATGACACAATCATGCTTTCGCAAGATAAGGTTTATATCAGACCGGATCAAAACGTATGAATCGCCAGCTAATAAAAAATGCCAGTAATGCCGAAGCCGCAGCCAGGGTAAATATAAATTCCGGGCTCATACGATCCCAGAGCAGGCCACTGATAAAACTGCCCACCGCACCACCGGCACCAAAACTGACACTGGAATAAAGCGCCTGGCCCCGGCCCTGATACTTGCCCTTGAACAGGCGATGGAACAGCTCAATCGACACCGCATGGTAGAGCCCAAAACTGGCCGCATGAAGCAATTGCGCCAATAAGATTAAGCCAAATACGTCAACAAAAAAGCCTATCAACAGCCAGCGTAGCGCGGTCAGTAATAAGGCCAGCATTAACAGTTTACGTGCACCGAACAGGGGCATCAGTTTGTGCATATAAAGAAACACTATAATTTCTGCAATCACACCCAACGCCCATAACCAGCCAAGCGTACTGCTTTCATAGCCCTGCTGCTTAAGAAAAATAGAATAGAAGGTGTAATACGGGCCGTGACTCATTTGCGCCAGGAATGACACCAGTAACAAAGCAATCACCACGGGCTGTTTCAACACATCCAGGATATGCCCCTGCTGTGCGGGCTGATGATTTGTGGCCTCGGGCACCAGGAAACTAAATACGACGATAGCGGCAAACAACATGAGTATCAGTTTTGGCACTATATCCAGACCCAGGCTATCCAGTAGCTGGCCCAGCAGCACCACGGAAAAAATAAACCCCAGTGATCCCCACAGGCGTATCACGCTGTAGCGGTGAGTATCTGTACCCAGGTGGTTCATGGTATTGGCTTCAAACTGGGGCAGTGTTGCATTCCAGAAGAAACTGAACACCGCCATCACCCCCGCCAGCCACCAGAAGCTGGAATGAATAAAGACACCCACAAAGGTCAACAGGGCACAGATACTGGCGAGGCGAATAATCACCATGCCCTTGCCGGTATGATCGGCAATCCAGCCCCAGATATAGGGTGCAATTATTTTAGTGGCCATGATGATTGCCATCAGTTCACCAATGGCCCGGGCATCAAAATCCAGCGACTGTAAATACAGCCCCCAATAAGGAACCAGTGCACCTAGTGAGGCGAAATAAAACAGGTAAAAAGCGGATAATCGCCAGTAGGGTACGGGGTTAGTCTTCATCAATGGGTGAGTATCGGGTTTCGCCTAAAGGGATAAATATAAAAGCATAAGAATTAGTCCGCAAATTAACGCGAATTAACGCAAATAAAAATAAAAGCATTAATGATGCACTGTGCGCCGCAGGCGCATAAACAAATTATTTGCGTTAATTCGCGTTTATTTGCGGACTGGTGCTTTTATCTTTTTTTTGCGCCCTTTCATTAGAATAAATTATTTAATCATCAGCCGCCTGCGCAGGGATCACCGGTGTTGTACATTTCACATCACCACACTGCGCCTTGAAGCGCAGCATGTGGTCCATCAATACAATCGCCAGCATCGCCTCGACGATGGGTGTAGCCCGGATACCAACACAGGGGTCATGGCGACCAAGGGTAACAACGTCCATTGGTTCACCATTAATGTCGACACTGCGTCCCGGCAGGCGAATACTCGATGTCGCCTTGAATGCCGTATGCACCACGATATCCTGGCCAGAGCTGATACCACCGAGGATGCCGCCGGCATGGTTGGTGAGGAAACCCGCGGGGGTGATTTCATCACGAAACTCAGTGCCTTTTGCGGTGACACAATCAAAACCTCCACCAATTTCCACACCCTTGGCAGCATTAATACTCATCATGGCGTAGCTGATTTCTGCATCCAGGCGATCGAATATGGGCTCACCCAGTCCCGGCGGAACACCCTGGGCCACTACAGAAATGCGTGCACCGACGGAATTACCTTCCTTACGTAGTGCATCCATATAGTCTTCCATTGCCTGTACCTTATTTTTGTCCGGGCAGAAAAAGGGGTTTTCATGGACCTGATCCCAGTCGAACTCTTCAATTTCGATCGGACCAAGCTGGGAAAGATAACCACGGATTTCTATACCGTATTGCTGCTTCAGGTACTTTTTGGCAATCGCACCGGCGGCGACGCGCATCGCGGTTTCACGGGCCGAGGAACGCCCACCGCCCCGATAATCACGAAAGCCGTATTTCTGGGTATAGGTATAATCGGCGTGACCAGGGCGGAAGGTATCGGCGATATTGCCATAGTCCCTGGAACGCTGATCGGTGTTCTCAATCATTAAACCAATCGGCGTGCCCGTGGTTTTGCCTTCAAAGGTACCGGACAAAATGCTCACCTGGTCCGCTTCACGGCGCTGCGTCGTATGGCGAGAGGTTCCCGGTCGACGACGGTCCAGGTCGTGTTGCAGATCAGCCTCGGTAAGCTCCAGCCCCGGCGGGCAGCCATCGACTATGGCCAGTAGTGCAGGCCCGTGGCTTTCACCACTGCTGGTCACTGTAAATAATTTGCCTATGGTATTTCCAGACACTGATTTTCCCCGGATTCTGTTAATGCGGGCATATTACCCTGTCTGTTTAATAAATTCATCCGATCACTGGCAGCAAAAATTAACTGATTCATCATCTTGCAACAGCAGGCCATATACCGATATAGTAAACACCAATGGATATAAAAATTAAAAACCATGTTATTTAATTGCCCTGACATCTTAATAGTGGAAGATAACGCGCTCAATCGCGATATCATTACCAAGCACCTGAAAAGTAGAAAATTCACCAACCTGCGTATTGCCAAGGATGGTCAACAGGCACTGGATGAAGTGGCCCTCAAGCAACCGGACCTGATCCTGCTGGATATCATGCTGCCGGAAATCATGGGACTACAGGTACTACACACCCTGCGCCAGCAATTTTCCATGGTCGATCTACCCGTCATTATGGTGACCGCCATCGATGAGGATCAGCGCATCGTACGCGCACTGGAACTGGGCGCCAATGACTATGTCACCAAGCCCATCAACTTCCCGATTTTAATGGCACGTATCCAGACCCAGTTGAGCCTGAAACAGCTGTCGACGCTGAACACCGAATTTCTCACTACCGCCAGCCATGATTTGCGTAAGCCACTGGCGGTGATCCAGGACATTACCAACCAGGCCCGACACAAACTGGCGGCAGGCCAGCACTATGCGGATGATCTACTGATGCAGGATCTTTCACTGATCAACCAGTCTGCCAGCTATATGCAGAACATCGCCGAGTGCGTACTCAACATGCAGGCCTCGGGCTTTGCCCAGATCCGCCTCACCAAGGTACCGATCAATACCGAAAACCTGGTTAATGAAGTGATCGAGCGCCACCGTAAACGCGCCAATGAAAAACAGATTAGCCTGATCACCAAAACCATGCCGACGAAGGCCATTATCGAGGCCGATCGTTCACGTATCCTGCAGGTACTGGATAACTTTATTGGCAATGCCATCAAGTTCTGTTCCGCTGGTGACAGTATCACCCTGGAGGTAATCCAGGCAGAGGACAGCATCAGCATTGAAGTACAGGACACGGGTCCGGGCCTGGAAGACAGTGATTTTGATCGCCTGTTTACCAAAAATGTCGAGTTGAGTAACAAGCCCACGGATGGTGAATCATCCAATGGCCTCGGCCTGCCCATCTGCAAGCAGCTGGTTGACCTGCACGAGGGGACAATCGGCGCACGTAACAACGATGAAAAAGGTGCCACCTTCTGGCTCAGGCTACCTATATTTAAACTCAAGTCGGTTGATTGAACTCTGGCAGTTGATAGCGCCACAAACCCGTCATGACTGGACTCTTCTACCCTTTCAATAATCTAAAGAAAACGCAAATAAAGATTGGTAGCTTAGTGCCATCCTGGGTGTGCACCAGGCATTAATCTACTATTTGCGTTCATTTGCGTTTTCTTCTCTGCCACCCGAACGACTTCACAATAAAGACAAGCACTTAGTTAAGCTTGTGTGTGTTTTCCAACTCTGACTTTATATTGTTATCTTCACAAATCACGCGGTATCGAACATGGCCTGGTACTCATCCAGCTGTTCCGCGGTAAGCAGGAAAATACCCTCGCCGCCGTGCTCGAAATCCAGCCAGAAAAAGGGCACATCAGGAAAATGCGCCTGCAGGGCATGTTGTGAATTACCGACCTCCACCACCAGTATACCCTGGTCAGACAGGAATCGGCGCGCCTGTTGCAGCATGGGGATAACCAGGTCCAGGCCATCCTGGCCCGCCGTCAGGCCCAGCTCGGGTTCGTGCAGATACTCATCGGGCAGTGCCGCCATATCCTCCGCATCCACATAAGGCGGATTACTCACGATAATGTCATAGCGTCTCGGCGGCACCTCATCGAACAGGTCCGATTCGATCAGGTTGACGCGATCGGCCAGGTCATGGGCCTGTACATTCTGTTCAGCCACCTCTAAGGCACCGGGGGAAATATCCACTGCATCGACATCGGCCCAGTCGAAGGCATAGGCACAGGCGATTGCGATACAGCCACTGCCGGTACACAGGTCAAGGATACTATCGACTCGCTCAGCCTCGACCCAGGGCTCGAAGCGGTTTTCAATGAGCTCGGCAATCGGTGAGCGTGGCACCAGCACGCGTTCATCCACATAAAATTTCAGGCCGGCAAACCAGGCCTCATGGGTTAAATAGGCCGCCGGTTTTCGCTCGACAATTCGCGCCTGTAACAGGCCCAGTACCCGCATCTTTTCCTCGTGGCTAAGATGGCAGTCAAAATACTCATCGGAAAAGTCATGGGACAAATACACAGCAAAAAGACATAAATACACCGACTCATCCAGTGCCGAGCCCATGCCATGCCCATAAAAGATACCGGCCTCATTAAAACGGCTCACCCCCCAGCGCACACAATCCCGCAGGGTTTTCAGTTCTTTCGCTATCTGTTCCAGTGATTCCATCGGTATGCCCCATTTAATTAGCCTTTCAATGATAGACGAGGCTGCATATAATCCCAAGCACATACTGTATAGCGGAGCTTATTGTGCTGACCACGTTTAAACGACTGACCTTTTTATTACTCGCTCTATCCACCCCACTGGCACAGGCCGATCACCTGCAGGTAAAAAATGCCTGGATCCCCGAGGCACCACCGGTGAGCCAGGTACTGGCTGCCTATATGGTGTTAGAGAATCGCCATGATGAGGACACGAAAATTATCGCCATAGAAAGCCCTGATTTTGGCAGCATTGAGATGCACCAGTCCAAAGAAGTGGACGGCATCGCAAAAATGCTGCCACAAAAGACACTCACCATACCGGCACAGGGCCAGCTGGAACTCAAACCGGGTAGCTACCACCTGATGTTATTCAATCCAAAAAGGAAACTCAGGGATGGTGATAAGGTAGAGCTTAAAATCAGCCTGGATAGAGGCAGTTTCAGTATCATTGCCCGGGTTAAAAAAGCCGGTTCTATAAGTAGAGGCATGAAGTGCGGTGCCGGCAAATGTGGCGGCGGGAAATAACACATGAATACACTATTTGATTATTTAAAAGCCCTGCCCTTTTACATCCTGCCGCACCATGCACTGTCATGGATTATTTTTCATCTTGCCCGTATCGAATGGTCACCGGTTAAAACGCGCCTGTTGAAGATTTACCTGGGCCTGCATACGGTGAACATGAGCGAGGCAGAAGAAACCAATCCCTATGCCTACAAAAACCTGAATGCCTTTTTTACCCGCGCCCTGCAAAGCCATGCACGACCACTGGCACAGGGTAGCACCACCATGCTCAGCCCGGTCGATGGCACCGTGAGCCAGGCTCAGGCTATTCGACAGGGGCGTATTTTCCAGGCGAAGAAACGGGATTACAGCTTACTTGAACTGGTAGGCGGCATTGAGGCACTGGCAAAGCCATTTGAAAACGGTCACTTTGCTACCCTGTATCTATCCCCCAGGGACTACCACCGCATCCATATGCCCATTGCCGGTAAATTGACCGATATGGTGTATGTGCCCGGTCGTTTATTCAGCGTCGCACCGCATACGGTGAATACGATCCCGCGCCTGTTTGCACGTAATGAACGCCTGGTCTGCGCCTTTGATACCGAGGCCGGGCCGATGATTATGGTACTGGTCGGCGCGGTCAATGTGTCAGCCATAGATACAGTCTGGGCCGGTTCGGTTACACCGCCAAGCAAAAATAAAGTGATTCATACGCGCTACGAATCGGTTGATATCAAACTGGAAAAGGGGGCCGAGATGGGGCGCTTTAACCTGGGCTCAACCGTGATCCTGCTCATGGGTGACAATATCACACTGGATGAACTGATTAGGGATGGCAACAGTGTACGCATGGGACAGGCACTGGCAAACTTTGTCCCCGAGACTGAAAAAACAATGGTGTTAAATGAACCCTTCTAGGCCATCACTTTTATATTTTGTAATTAATCGCTGATGGGAAAAGACCCCTCATGCAGCATCCCTGGTGCCGTCGATTATAGCAATGTAACCATTGTAAACTATGCAGCCGAGCCTGCACCCGGTGATTATCAACAGGCCATGCAACTGGCCAATGGTGAAGCCGAACAACGGCTTGGCGAATACATGCTGTTGTCCTGGTATGACCGCGATAGGGACTTTGAGTCGCCCCAGCACGCCAGCGAATGCCATGAAAACAGCGCCATTCCCAGCTACGTGGATTATGCAATCTACCATGGTGCAACACTAAAAATTGACTTCGAGCAGGGACGGTTCGTGTTCTTTTATATGCCGGTTGAACTATAAAACAATCCCGATCTGGCATTCGACTTTCATAGCAAGGGCATCTATAGTAACCCTTGTTTTTAACCAATATACAGGTAGGCCCATGCCACATAGCAACACCTGGCAGGACCATGGACTGATCCGATCGTTTACAGGCACAGTGGATGGTGAAGAAATACTTGAATCCAATTTCGAATTACATACAAACCCAAAATTCAATAATGCGGATTATGTGATTAATGACTTTAGCCTGGTCACCGATATTTCAATTAATGAGACTCACGCGAAGGCATTCTCATCGGTCGATAAAAACCTGTCACACCGTAAGCCAACTTTAAAAATTGCCCTGGTTGTCATTCATCAGGAGCAAAGGGTGCTGGCCGAACACTACCGCCAGCTGATGATGGATTCATCATTTCAATGTGAAATTTTTGACACCCTGGTTGAAGCCCAGGCATGGGTATAACCCGGCTAATCTTTTTCGAGCGAGAAACTCAGGGTGTCATGGACCGTGGCAACCCCCAGCAGCACCATGAGTAAGCGATCAAGCCCAATCGCCACGCCCGAGCAATCGGGCAGGCCCGCGACCAGTGCATCCAGCAGACACTCATCCACCGGCATAGCCGGCAGTGCCATCGCCACACGCTGCTGGTTCTCCACTGCAAAACGCTGCGCCTGTTCTTCTGCATCGGTTAATTCATAAAAACCATTCGCCAGTTCAAGCTCCGCAAAAAAGAGTTCAAATCGATGAGCCACACGTGGGTCTTTATGACTGATACGAGCCAGTGCCGCCTGTGATGCCGGGTAATCATATAAAAAGGTGAAGCCCTGCTTACTGAATGATGGCGCTATGGCCTGTGTCATCAACCAGTCCAGCCAGCTATCCTTACTCGCATCATCCATGCCTATGGGAATCTCTATCTGCTGCGCTATCGCCAGCTGCTCGAGGTCTGCTGCAGTTGCCGTGAGCGGATCGACAGCCAGCACATCCAGAAAAGCCTGTCGATAACTCAGGCGTACGGGTGCTTGCCAGCCCTGCCCTGCATCCAGCATGAGGCCCTTTAACAACTGCTCCATCTCATCCATCAGGGCATGGTGATCAAAACCCTGACGATACCACTCCAGCATACTGAACTCGGGGTGATGATTGCTACCCTGCTCATCATCCCTGAATACCTTACAGACCTGGTAAATATCACCGCTGCCCGCTGCCAGCAGCCGCTTCATAAAAAACTCGGGGGAGGTCTGCAGGTAGAGTGACTGCTGCAGGTAGCGGGTTCTAAAACTGTGCAGGTGAGGATCAGTAATGGCGGCACGGGACAGGACCGGGGTTTCGACCTCAAGCAGGTGCCGCGCTGCAAAAAAAGCCCGGATACTTTGAAGCATCCGGGCCCGTTGTTTCAGTGTCTGCAGCGAGGCAGACGGCATCCAGTCATTCTTTGACGCGGGAGACATACTCACCACTGCGGGTATCCACCTTGAGCACTTCACCTATCTCAACAAACAGGGGCACCTTCACCACCGCACCGGATTCCAGTGTCGCCGGTTTAGTACCGCCCTGGGCGGTATCACCTTTCAGCCCAGGATCAGTTTCGGTTACCTTAAGTTCAACAAAATTAGGCGCTGTTACCGTCAGGGGTGCACCATCCCACAGTGTCACGGTACATAGCTCCTGGCCCTTGAGCCACTTACCCGCATCGACCATGGCCGCTTCACCGGCAGCAATTTGCTCGAAGGTATTGGGATCCATGAAATACCAGAATTCACCGTCGTTATAGGAAAACTCCATATCCACATCAACCACATCAGCGGCTTCAACCGACTCATTTGATTTGAAGGTGCGCTCGATCATTCGGCCTGTTTTCAGGTTGCGCAATTTAACCCGGTTAAAGGCCTGGCCCTTACCCGGCTTGACCAGCTCGTTTTCTAAAATAGATACCGGGTCACCGTCTAGCAGTAACTTAAGTCCGCCACGAAATTCATTTGTACTGTATGATGCCATCGAATTAATCCTGCAAAAAAAATGATCTGACTGATACACTTATAAAATCAGCGCATATAATACGCGGTTAGCCCAAATAATGCCAAAATCTCTCAGCAATAGTATTTCACCCCTGGATGCCGAAAGCCATTTTGGCTGGCAACAACAGCTGGCCCAGGCTATCACAGATCCGCTACAGCTACTCGAGATGCTGGCTATAGATGCATTGCATTTTCCCCAGTGCCAACAGGCCAGTGAAGATTTCCAGCTCAAGGTGCCACAACACTATATCAACAAAATAGAACCCGGCAACCCCCATGACCCCCTGCTGAAACAGGTCATGGCATCAGCCCCTGAAGTACGGGCGGTGACGGGATTCGAGCGAGACCCCGTAGGCGACCTGGCGGCAATGGCTGCACCAGGACTACTACATAAGTACCAGGGTCGTGTTTTACTTGTTACAACCGGCGCCTGCGCGGTGCATTGCCGCTACTGTTTCAGGCGCCACTTCCCCTACAGCCAGCAACCGGCAGCCAGGAATAACTGGCAGGATGCGCTCGACTATATCCGCCGCGATAGCAGTATCCATGAAGTCATACTCAGTGGTGGCGACCCACTGGTACTGAGCAATGGCAAATTAACCCCCCTGCTACTCGCAATTAACGACATCCCCCATGTCGAACAGTTACGCCTGCATACCCGCTTACCGGTAATGATTCCGCAACGAATTGACGATAGCCTGCTTAACCTGCTCAAATCCCTGCGACTCCAGACCTGCATGGTTATCCATGCCAACCATGCAGCAGAAATAGCCGATGATGAAATAGATGTGCTGCATAAACTACGGGCGGCAGGCATTACCCTGCTTAACCAAAGCGTGTTACTAAAAGGCATTAATGATTCAACTGGCGCACTCAATCAACTGAGTAAACGACTCTACCATGCCGGTGTTTTACCCTATTATTTACACCTGCTAGATCGCGTCGAAGGCGCAGCCCATTTTGAGGTTAATGAAGCAGATGCCATTGCCCTTATGCAGCAATTAAGACAGGAACTGCCTGGCTATCTGCTGCCCAGGCTGGTGAGGGAAATTCAGGGTAAAAAGAGCAAAATTCCAGTATTTGAACTATAAAATCAGGTGTCATTATGAAAATGGCTTAGAAACCTTGGGCATCTTGCTGTTTTTATTAAAAATCTTAAGCTTTACAACAAAATAGGATACACTTGTGGTCTATTTGCCACGATGAGATTAAGGATGAATAGCAACGGGCAACAGCAGCTGCCCGGCAATTGGTGATATGAAATTAAATATTCCTGAACAAATACAACCCGATGACCATGATTTTCCCAATCATCCCGGTAAAGTAAAAAAATGGCTACATAGCTTGCAACAGGCCAATATGGGGGACTACACCCGCCATATTTATAATGGCATCATGCACTTAAACCGCCAGGCCATGCCCGCCAAGTATCGCCTCGAAAACATGGAAAATCTGCGTGTAGCGGCACGCCATATCTTTGACCAGTTGCATAAATATTATGTAAACCGCACCCTGCCATTACCTGAAAAAAGCCGCAAAATCATTAATCTCAACCAGGCCATACTCAATGAAATGGCTATCGGCTACAAGATAATGGTATTTGAAGCCGCCAACAATCTTGGGAAAGTCGATAGTAAAATCTTGATGATTGCCTGTGAAAGGGCATTGCATTATCTATCCGAATTATTGCTACGTTGCAGCCAGATTTATAGTGACTACCCTAAAGGCACCTGGTGGGACATCCACAGGATATATGTTTTTGCTGAGCAAAAAGGACTACACCAGAAAAAACTTAAAGATCCAGAACTGGCCAGCCAGACAACAACTATAGAACGTTATTACAAACAGATTTTACTATTCTCACTGGCCCGACCCAATGCCTTAAGACAAAATGATGCAGAAAGAGTATATAAAGAGCTCCCCCAATGGGCTGAATATACAACACTCAGTAATCAGCCAGCACCGAGTAAAATGAATCGCTATTTCTGTAGCAAAATAGATAGCGACCTACCACCAAATTGCGTTTCGGAAGACGACCTGAAAGAAATGAATCAATTGAGGTCTATTGAGATCTCCAAGCTGGTTGACTTTATCCACGGCAAGATCGATGACAGTGACTCCTTCAGGAATAGCATTTCAATTGGTGACCAGATTTCCCAGGAAACACTACGTACACTGATAACGTCATGGAGTCTGTGTGCGAAACGACGTTTTTCACGTGCTCACAGGAATGCCGAGATCAAGGTCTCGATTGGACTCTCAGCCATTTACGAATCCCTGACAG
>JAOUMO010000156.1 GCA_029881425.1 Gammaproteobacteria bacterium | reverse complement strand
ATGGGTTAGGAGCGCTGGAAAAGTTATGTTTGTTACAGGTTGTTATTAATGCCAAAGCTTATACATGCACTGGATAACTGGGGTAGTGATGCGTTTTCCCTGTCACTTAAGGCAGAAATAAAAAAAATCAGACCGGGTATCCTGCCGCTCGATAAAGGCACCATGCAGGGTGGCATGGTCGATGACAGTGATCTTTCAGTCACCGTGATTAATTTTTCAGAAGAGGCCGATACGATTCGAGCAAGGGTGGGCGTTTTTTTCACCGAGATTGTTGGCGGCTGCAGTTGCGGCGATGATCCACTAGCAGTCAATGCCTATTGTGAACTTCAGGTGATAATCAATAAACAGACAGCCGATGCAGAGTTTAGCGCAGTGCCAGGCTAGCCGGGTGAGCCACGGCCATCCCATGGTGTGCTAATCGTTGATTGATCACGAATAAGTGGCAGAATAAGTGGGGTCAGATGAAACTTTTCTGTCAACAGGTCTTAAAGGGCTCGGTGGCAACTGATAATCATTCGCATCAGGAAATATAAGATGGCTGTGTAATTAATGGTTATTTGCAGCCAAATCTGGCGGTAAAAGTCGCCTGTGATATAATTCTTCCAATTATTTAGAACCTGATTTGTTAATTTGGACGGAAAAGATGAATTTATTAAGTGAACAAGACCTTAAATTGACCGCCGCTGCTACGCAGAAATTGGTGGATCTGCTCACGCAAGCTGATGAGGGAATTGAAGGCATTCGTGTATTTGCCCAACCGGGCGGCTGTAGTGGAATAAGCTTTGGCATGACGTTTTCGGATAAAATTGGTGAAAATGACCTGGTGCGTGAAAACGAAGGCGCAAAGGTCATCGTTGGCTCTGATACCATCGAGCATCTCCGGGGCGCAGAAATTGATTTCATTGACAGGGGTGATGGCCAGCCAAGCTTTGTATTCAATAACATCCCTGCCCCTGCTAGTGGCGGTGGTTGTGGATCGTGCGCATCAAAGAGTAGTAGTTGCGGATAGAATAATCTGTTAGGTCATACTATTAAGAGGGGGGCTAGTATGCCCCTCTTTTTATTGGGTAAAATATATGATGGCTATCTAGTGAAGGATGACTTAAATAGAAGCGACTTAAATAGACATCCACGCTAAGAAAAACACAAATCTTCACATTCCATACGCATCGTTCTGTCAATTTATGATGGGTGTCCAGATAGGCCTCAGATAGGCCACAGATAGGCCTTTTTACTGTGGAGAGCTCTATTTGTGTATGTGGCTATTTTAGGGGATGATTACAATGATACTGGCAAGTTTGGCCAGAGCTGTTGGTTTAAGTAACAATTAGGAGTGTTGAAAATGATAACAATAAAAAGGTTGATCCCGCTAGCATTACTGATAATGCTGGTTACAAATTATAGCACCGCGCAAGCAGGGTCTATCTGTAACCCTGACAAACAACAGGCAAGTGGTTCTATTTATCGTATCTGTATGCCTGCAACAACACCATACAATGGTGATCTGGTGATTTGGGCTCATGGTTTCCAGGATGCCGGCATGGCCGTACAGATTCCTGAAGACCAGATTGTAATTAATGGCGTTGCACTTAATGACATTATCAATGGTATGGGGTTCGGTTTTGCTACAAACAGTTACAGTAAGACTGGTCTTGCTGTGCGCCAGGGTATGGACGATATACTCGACCTGATCAATTTATATACCGCTGAGCAGGGTGCGCCTAATCGTATTTATCTTACGGGTGCCTCGGAAGGCGGCCTGATTACAACCTTACTGCTTGAAGCTCATCCTGACATATTTGCAGGTGGTCTCGCCACCTGTGGTCCTGTAGGCAGCTTTCCTTACCAGATCAATTACCTCGGTGATGCGCGGGCCACTTTCGAAGTGTTTTTTCCTGGGCTGATCCCTGGTGACGTGTTCAACCCGTCCCAGTCGCTGATCGATGGCTGGAGTTTATATTATGAACAGGTAGTGATGCCGGTGGTATTTGATCCGCTCAATCGTAACAAACTGGATCAGTGGGTGAAGGTTGCTAAATTACCGTATGACGCTACCGATTATTTGAATACTGTCGAAATATCGGTCAGGGATGTCTTGCGTTATAACGTGGTTAATACATTGGATGCAACAGCAACATTGGGAGGTTTCCCCTTTTCTAACCGGTCACGGTGGTATCGTGGATCGAGCAATGATATCTGGCTTAACCTGGCGGTGCCACGTGCCGATGCTGAGCCAGTTGCCCTGGATGAAATGAAAACGCGCTACAACACCAGCGGGCAACTGCTATCCCCCCTGGTTACCATGCACACATCGGGTGATCAGCAGGTGCCTTATTTACATCAAACTTTATATAGTCTGAAAACGCTACAATCAGGCGCTTTATTTAATCAACATGTCCCACTGCGCATTGAGCGTTTTGAGCATTGTAATTTCAAAATTTCGGAAGTGCTGGCGGGATTTTCCCTGTTACTCAAGAAAACTGTCGGCCTGGAAAATGTGCCGGCGGTGACATATATGTTACCTGTTTCACAACAGGCGGAATACGAGGCGCTTGCTGCCAGTTATGGCCTGATGAGTGTTGCCGAATAGTATCGATCTCGAATAATTACGCTAACGATTATAGGATCAGAGGGTATGTTTCTCTGGTTCTATAATTTGTAGTCGCCTGGGTCTGATCTGATAGTTTGTGGTATTAATTCCAACTATCAATTTATGATGGGTGTCCAGATAGGCTATGCCAAGTGAGTAAACTTAAATAGACACCCACGCTAAGAAAAACACAAATATCCAAATTCCATACCGCATCGTTCTGTAAGTTTATTAATTCGTGTCCTGGCCTTTATTATTCAACCACTTTAATTCATATAGGTCATCACGCCGATCTTTTGAGTTTGTTACCGAGCCCGCATGGCGTAGCTGGGTAAGCTTGTCGAGATCGAGGTCGGCAATCAGTGCCATTTCTGTATTGGGTGTACTCTCGGCCATGATAGCATCATGGGGGAAGGCAAAGTCCGAGGGCGAATAGACCGCTGACTGGGCATATTGAATGTCTACGTTATCTACCTGCGGCAGGTTGCCGACACTGCCACCGGTGGCGACATAGCATTCGTTTTCTATGGCGCGTGCCTGGGCGCAGCGTTGTACGCGCAGGAAACCATTTTTGGTATCGGTCCAGAAGGGTACGAAAAGAATATCCATGTTCTGTTTGGATAGAATCCTTGCCAGTTCGGGGAACTCTACGTCATAACAGATCAGTATGCCGATGCGGCCCGCATCAGTATCAAATACCTTCAGGCTATCGCCACCGGTGATAACCCAGTCACGACGTTCATGGGGTGTAATGTGGATCTTGGGTTGTACGTCGATGGTACCGTCACGGCGACAGAGATAGGCATTGTTATAGAGTATGTCGCCTTCCATTGCAGGGATACTGCCGGCAATGATATTGATGTTATAGGTGACGGCAAATTGTGACAGTGCCTCGATACTCTGTTCGGCATATTGTGAAAGGAAACGAATCGCATCAAACTGGTTTTGCTGGTCACCTATGCCCATTAACGGCGCATTAAAGAATTCCGGGAAGAGGATAAAGTCGGCCTGGTAATCGGCCAGTGAATCGACAAAGTATTCCACCTGGTTGATCCATTCTTCAAATGATTTTGTGAGTCGCATTTGCCACTGCATGATGCCGACACGCACCACCGATTTGCGAATTTGTTCAACGGCAATGCCTTCCGGTTCGTAGAGTATATTGTTCCACTCGAGCAGGGTGGCGAATCCCCTGGATTTTTCATCCTCTGGCATATAGTCCTTGATCAGGCGTTTTACTTCAAAATCATTGGCCAGCTGAAAACTCAGGATTGGGTCGTGTATTTCCTTATGGCGTACCGCATCTATATATTCGGCAGGTGTGTAGTTATCTGCGTACTGGTGGTATTTGATGATACGGCCACCGGCGAGTATTGCACGCAGGTTAAGGTTGCGACACAGTTCCTTGCGCGCATCGTAGAGTCGGCGTCCGAGACGTAGTCCGCGGTATTCCTTGTCCACAAAAATATCCATGCCATAGAGTGCATCGCCATCATCATCGTGGGTAATACGGTTACGGCGTTCAACCAGGTCCTCGTAGGTGTGCTGGCGACTGAAGCGGTCATAACTGCATTTTACGGTCAGTGCGACAGCAACAATATCACCGCTATCCTCAATCGCAATCTGTCCCTCGGGGAAGTCCTTGATCAGTGCCTGTAACAGGTCTTCGGGCCAGGCGCCGCCGATATCAGAATAGACCTCGTTCATCAGGGTCGCTACCTGTGGGTAGTCTGAATTTTCGAGGTTACGGAGTTTGAGGTGCAGGTCGTTTGGATTTTCTATGCTCATGATCGCCATTATAGAGTATTGCCATTAACTACTAAAGCGAGTGATGGGTTTATTGGTGCCTGCAGGTGACGGTAAATCAAAAGCTCAGACAGGGTTGGCTCCGTGGCATTGCCGGCGCAGGCAACAGCCCGTACAAATCGGACGTTTTTTGCAAAAGTATTTTGCATGCCAGACGATGAGACCATGGTATTCGTTAAATAGCTGTACCTGGTCGGCCTGTCGTTGTAGTTTTTTTTCAAACGTGGCTCGCAGGCTTTCGTAAGTTTCTTCGCCATTAATATAACCGAGTCGTGAGAACAGGCGCCGGGTGTAGGCATCAATCACAAAGACCGGGCGTGAAAAGGCATAGAGCAGGATGTCGTCGGCTGTTTCGGGACCAACGCCCTTAACCGACAGGAGTGCCCGTCGAAGTTCAGGGGTGTCCAGCCTGTCGAGCTGCTCGAACTGGCCCGATGCAAGATACCACTGGCAATAGGACTTGAGTCGCGTTGCCTTAACATTGAAATAACCCACGGGTCTCAGCCAGCTGGCAAGGCGTTTATGGTGGGTGTCCATAATAACCTTCGGGTCCAGTGCCTCATTTATTTTCAGGTGCTGGATGGCCTTCTCGACATTTGTCCATGAGGTGTTTTGTGTCAGTACTGCGCCGAGCATAATTTCAAATGGGGTTTCACCGGGCCACCAGTGCTGTGGGCCATAGTGCTTATACATCACATTAAAAATCTGCATGTATTTTTTGGGTGTGCTCATTTTTGGGATTGCGTGTGAGACCTGTTTACTGATGGTGTGTAGTTTTACAGATTATATTATTCAAACTTATTGATGTCTTTCCATTTGACACTTGCGGGTGTCAATAGCCATTCCCTGAGGCGATTAACCAGGCTACGTTTTTGACGTTTATTGATTTCACCCGGCATGGGTATATCGTTACTGGTAGTTAATGCATCTTTTGCCATGACCGGGTTCTCGGCGGTGTTGCCCATTTCAGGTGATATCGTTTGTTGCAGTATAGGCATGGCTTCAAGTGGGCCGTCCTTGTAAAA
>JAOUMO010000019.1 GCA_029881425.1 Gammaproteobacteria bacterium | reverse complement strand
GCTTTGGGTTAAAGCACCCGCCGGTCATTTTCACCTGGTGGAGGATGAGCCACTGCCGATTGTGTTGATTGGCGGCGGGATCGGTATCACGCCGATGCTAAGTATGCTTAACAGCGTACTGGAGAGTGGCAGTAAGCGTGAGATCTGGCTCTACTATGGTGTCTCTAATGGTAATGAGCAGATCATGAAAACGCATTTACAGTCACTTGCCACACGCCACGACAATTTCCACCTGCACGTTTGTTACAGCGCGCCGAATGAAAGTGATGTGGCGGGTGTTGATTATCAGCACAGGGGCTTTGTCGATATTCCCCTGTTACGTAATACCCTCAAACTGATGCGCTACCAGTTCTACGTCTGCGGCCCCCGGCCCATGATGGAAAGCCTGGTGCCCGGGCTGGAGGAATGGGGTGTGGATAGAGCCGATATTTACTACGAATCGTTTGGTCCCGCCACGCTCATTAAACACGCGAAAACTGAGCAGGTTGCAACCTCAACGCAGCCCATTACCGTTACCTTTAGCCGCTCCGGCAAAAGTATTCGCTGGGACGATACGGCAGACTCATTACTGGCATTTGCCGAAGCCAACGGGATTGAGGTGGCGTCGGGTTGTCGGGCGGGTAGTTGCGGCTCCTGCCAGACAGCAATGACATCTGGCGAGCTCGACTATAAACAGGCGCCTGATGCCGACATAGTGCCGGGGCATTGCCTGTTGTGTATTGCCACGCCAAAAAGTGACCTTACGTTGGTCGCTTAAGGAATTGCCATGGAACGATCACTCATACGTAAAGAAGTTGCGCCCTTCCTGAATATGTTCGGCGCACTCATCCTCGCGACCATGATCACGGATGCACTGCTGCACCAGTTCGATCTTGTCTGGATTGGCCGCTGGCTGGGTATACCTGGCGTGATGCTGATCCTGTTGTCATTTTTTTATTCTATGCGCAAGCGTAAAAAAATCAGCTTTGGTAAACCTAAAACCCTGCTCCTGCTGCATGAAACCCTGACCTGGCTTGGCGCGTTGATGATCCTGGTACATGCCGGCATTCATATTTATACCATCCTGCCGTGGCTGGCACTGCTTGCAATGCTGATCAACGTCATCAGCGGTATGACCGGCAAGTACCTGCTGGATCGTTCGCGCCGCTTCCTGGCTGAAAAGCAGGCGGGATATGCGCAACAGGGTTTATCTGAAGCATCGATTGAAAAGAAACTGTTCTGGGATGCGACCACCTACGACCTGATGAAAAAATGGCGTGCGGTCCACCTGCCCATCACGCTGGCCTTCGCCGTGCTGGGCATCACGCATATCCTGAGTATCCTGCTGTTCTGGGAATGGAAATGAAAAACAACACCGTCATCCTCATTGTTGCAATCAACCTGGCCGTGCTGGTGCTGCTGGCAATCGTCTTTCCACAGTTCATGGTCAGCCCGGGCAAACCCATCGATGCCCATGCCAAACTCGCCAACGATTGCTTTGCCTGCCACACGCCATTTATGGGCAGCCCGGCCGCGAAGTGCATCGCCTGCCACAAGGTCGAAGAGATCGGTAAAATAACCACCAAAGGCCTGGCTATCGAAAAGGAAAAAAAGAATGTGGCCTTTCACCAGACACTGATCGAAGACGATTGTGTGGCCTGCCACAGTGACCACAAAGGGGTGCAGGCCTTCCGCCCCATTAGCCAGTTCTCACACAATTTACTTGAAGCGACTTTGCAGAAGCGGTGCGACAGTTGCCACAGTAATCCAGTCGATGACCTGCATCGCAAGATCAGGGGTAATTGTGGACAGTGTCATACACAGGATGCCTGGGTGCCGGCCACCTTTGAGCATGACAAGTTCTTCCGTTTCGACCGCGACCATATTACCGAATGCGTCACCTGCCACATCAACAACGACTACGCCAACTACACCTGTTACGGTTGTCACGAGCACTCACGTTCAAAAATTCGTGAGGAGCATGTCGAAGAGGGCATACGCAACTATGAGAACTGTGTGGAATGTCATCGTAGCGGTGATGAAGATGAAGCGAAGCGTATCTGGCGCACCAGGGATTTTAGTACGGGCAAGTTAAGGTCCCATGAGACAAACCGGGAAAAAGAAAGAAAACAAAAGCATCACGATGACGACTAAAAATATATTGTCGCCGGGCGGTGATGGGCCGTAGGGACGTTTAAATAGGATTCATTTACAGTGATGCCTGCCGTGACATGGCAGGCTGTTACTTAACCGGTATCGTGCCGTCGAGGAGAAACCTATGCGCACTGATGAGAGACAGACATACCTGGCCAGGTTGATGGTTATGCTTTTGATACTGGCGCCAGGTATAAGCGTATTAACCGCTGCCCGTGCTGATGGGGGTGGTAGTTATTCCGTCTATGACACGGACAGGGACGGCTATTTAGATAGCGTCGAATTCGAGAAATTTGCCGAGGCAAGGCGAAAGCATTCAAGCGCACCCGATGCCTGGGCATTTGATAAGGTTGACACCGATAGCGATGGCAAAATATCGGAACAGGAAATGGTCAACGCCTTAATGGACGAGGTGAAACGCAAAACAACTAAATAGTTAAATATAGTGCTGGGGATAGCCAGAAGCCGATATTGGGTGATTTTAAAATGAAAATGCAAATGGTTACTCCTGATCATACATGTGTCCGTGACAATAAAGCCATCAATCTTTATTTGCGTTTTCTTTTATATCACGCAACCTGCCGCTAAAGACTGATGATCACTGTTCATATTCAGATAATTTGTTCTCGGCACCATTTGTTTTCATGCATTTATTTGCAGATTAATTCTTCAGCCTGAACAGGCCTACCTGAAATACGCCTTGGTGACATACTGGCTGATCATGCGCTCGGTATTAAAAAACGATCCGTAGATGGCGATCGCGTTGCGCATGATTTCAACATAGGCATCGCGGTTATGGTAGTACATGGGGATGATAATATTTTCCAGTTTGGAATAGAGTATTTCGGCCTCATGGTTACTCACCGGCGGCGTGGTTTTAGTGGCCTGTTCACTATTGCTTATTGCCCAGCCGGTAACGCCTTCGATGCAGCCTTCAATCCACCAGCCATCCAGTACACTGAGTGACGGCACGCCATTGATGGCGGCTTTCATGCCGCTGGTGCCTGAGGCCTCCAGGGGGGGCAGGGGTGTGTTGATCCACAGGTCGACGCCGGCGATCATTAAGCGTGCAATCGCCATGTCGTAGTCGGGAATATAGGCAATCCGAATTTCTGTATTGAGGATGTTTTTTATCCTGAAAATTTCACGGATGAGTGCCTTGCCATCGTTGTCACGGGGATGCGCCTTGCCCGAAAATATAATCTGTAACGGGCCACAATGGCTGGCAATGGATCGCAGGCGATCGATGTCGGTAAAGATGAGTGTGGTGCGTTTATAGGGGGTGGCGCGGCGGGCAAAACCCAGCGTCATGACGCTCTGGTCCATGCCAACATTGCAGTTTTTATTGACGTACTCGATGAGCCGGTGCTTGGCCTGCTGGTGTGCCTGCCAGATGTCATCATAGCGTATGCTGATGGCATAACGCAGGCCGAGGTTGTCTTCCTGCCAGTCGGGGATTTTATTATCGAATAAGCTGCGCATCGCATCCGATGCCCAGGTGTAGGCGTGTACACCATTGGTAATAAAATCGATCTGGTATCCTTCAAACAGTTTGCGTGACGTGTCGCGATGTTTCCTCGCCACACCATTGATGTAGTAACTGGCATCGAGCGCAAGGCGGGTCAGGTTGAGCTCGTTGTTGGGGCAGACTTCGTCGGCCGTGTCGCTGAAGGGATTGCATTGTTTCAGTACCCGGGAGGCGAGCGCCGCCGGGAAGCGATCGTGCCCGGCCGACACGGGCGTGTGGGTGGTAAATACACATTCACGCCTGACCGTATCAATATGTTCAGTGTTCGACCTGCCGTCCCCCCGCTGCTGTTTCAGCTCGGCCATGCGCTCGAACACGAGCAGGCTGGGGTGTCCCTCATTCATGTGGTAACGCTTGATGCTGGTATGCCCGAGGGCACGCAGGATGCGGATGCCACCGATACCCAGTATGACCTCCTGGCAGAGTCGATAATAATCGTCACCGCCATAGAGATAGTCGGTTAAGGTGCGGTCATAGTCCAGATTGCCATCGATGTTAGTATCCAGCAGGTAGACCGGTACGATATGGCCACTGCGACCTTTGATGTCATAGCGCCAGGCGTGCACGCGGACACGCCGGTCCTCAATTTCCACTATAGCCTGCACCCCGGCGGGCAGCAGGTAATCATCGACGGGCCAGTGCACCGGCTCTTCGGTTTGTTGCCCCTGTTCATCCAGCCGTTGTCGAAAATAACCCTTGCGGGATAACAGGGTGATACCGGCCATGGCTATGCCTGCATCTGCGGCAGAGCGCAGGGTATCGCCGGCGAGTACGCCGAGTCCGCCGGAATAGGTCGGGATGGCGGATTCGAGGCCGATTTCCATGGAAAAATAGGCGATGGAAATATCATTATTCATTTGTACTCGAACCTCTCTGACACGCTCACGGTTTCGTGGCTGTACCAGGGTGGTGATGTAGTGGAGTCAGGATCAAACATGATTGTTTTTCCTTCAAGGGCGTGGGCCCTGTCATCTCACTGCAATGTGTACATCTCTGTGTAATCATTATGTATATATTTGTATCTTCTGACAACAACGAGGGGGAGCCTGGCCTCGATTCCTGTGGCTGCTGGCCCTGTAATTTTTGTTTGGCATTGTCAGCTCATAGATACCGGAATAGATTATGTTGTATATTGATTTATACCCGCTGGCAGGTGCAAACAAGTGAATTGATCAGCCTGGCATGATCGTCATTATCCTGCTGTTCCTGTCGGCGGTAGTTACTGCTACCACCGGTTCCCCAGGCTGGTTCTTTCAAGGTGATGGTTAACAGAAAACGATGCAGCAGAGTATTATCACCATAGGCATGCTGGCCGGCGGACTGGGTCTGTTCCTGCTGGCTGTGGGCATGATCACCGATGGCCTCAGGCATGCGGCCGGCCATGCCCTGCGTGACATACTGGGTAAATGGACCCGATCACCGGCGCATGGCATCGCCGCCGGATTATCCATTACCGCACTGGTGCAGTCATCCAGTGCGGTGACGGTGGCGACCATCGGCTTTGTCAATGCCGGCCTGATCACCATGTACCAGGCACTGGGTGTTGTCTATGGTTCCAACATTGGCACCACCATGACCGGCTGGTTGGTGGCCATGGTCGGTTTCAATATCAGGCTCGAAGCCTTTGCCCTGCCAATCATCGGCATTGGCATGCTCTTGCGTCTCACCGGTGGTGATAGCCGGCGTGCTCCGCTGGGCCTGGCACTGGCCGGTTTCGGCCTGTTCTTTATCGGTATCGATGTGCTCAAGGAGGCGTTTGAAGGCCTGGCGACGGCGGTTGATCTAAAGGCCTTTACCCTGGATGGCATTGCCGGTGTGTTTCTCTATGTCGGCATCGGTTTTTTCATGACCGTGCTCACGCAGTCATCCAGTGCGGCCATTGCCATTACCCTGACGGCGGCAACCGGTGGCGTGCTGGGTTTGTATGCGGCAGCGGCAATGGTGATCGGTGCCAACCTGGGGACCACCTCGACAGCAGCGCTAGCCGTTATTGGTGCTACTTCAAATGCCAAGCGCGTCGCCGCAGCCCATGTCATCTTCAATTTTGTCACCGGCCTGGCCGCGTTGCTGATGTTGCCGATCCTATTCCTCATCGTGAAAATAACCGGTGAGTTACTGGGGTTGGCAGATATTCCGGCGGTCACCCTGGCCCTGTTTCACACCGCCTTTAATGTGCTTGGGGTACTGCTGATGTGGCCGATGACAGATCGCCTGACGCATTTCCTGGAAAAACGTTTTGTTACCCATGAAGAGATTGAGGCCCGTCCCCGCTATCTCGACAGGACGGTGGCGGTGTCACCCATGCTGGCACTGAATGCACTGGCACTGGAATTATCACGCATTGCCAGTATTGCAAAACGCATGGCGATGGAGGCGATGAGTATTGAATCAGTACAGGGACGGCGTATTTCGAGTGATCACCTGGTGGTGAAAAAATTATCCCAGGCCGTGGCCGAATTTATTACCCGGCTGGAGAAGGGCCTGTTGAGTGGCGAGGTGGCCGAGCAGCTCGCCAGGGTCTTGCGCGCAGAACAACACCTGTTGTCCTGCGCGGACCAGGCGTTGCTGATTGCGCGGGTACAGGTTGAGCTGGGTTTTGTCGAAGATACAGAACTGATGCAAGGTATTGCTCACTATCGCGCGGAAGTGGTGAACCTGATGGCCTTGGCCAGTCCTGAAGCAAAAGGTTTTTCGATGGTTGAATGTGAGGCACAAATGGCGCGCGTACAGCAGAGTTATGATGAAGTAAAAGCGGCGCTATTACATGCAGGGGCAGAACTGCGTATTCCAATTCCTGGCATGATCGAAATCCTTGAGCAGAACAGTCGCATTCGACGTATGGCACGGCAGATGTTCAAGGCCACGCATTTGCTTAACGCACTCTATACCGTGGCTGAAATGCGAGTACCAGAAGTGACTGAGGCCGTCGCAGAACAGGCTGTCGATTGATGCAGTTTAGAGCGCGTCATATAATTTTTTTAATTATGAAACGGGCGCTAACAGGATCTGCGTTATCCGCGTAAATAACGATGGCTCGTTGCTTGCCTTTTACTGAGAAAATCACGCGGATGGTTTTATGTTGTCAGCCCGTGGCTCGGCCAGCAGGTGTATGTAGAATCGCTCCCTATCACATGGTTCCCGTATGTCACGAGGTTAAGCTGATTGTGAAAACATTATATATATTCCCATTACTGTCGATGTTACTGCTGGTGGAACAATCCGCTATGGCGAAAGAGGTGGTTGGCTGGCTGGAACAGGCCCAGCTACATTTTAATGGCGATACCCTGGCAATGATGGCCAGGATAGATTCCGGTGCCAAGACGAGTTCGATACATAGTAAAGATTACAAGCTTTTCCACAAAGATGGCCAGCAATGGATTCGTTTCAGGGTGGGAAATTTCAAGTCCGATGAAATGCTCATTGAGAGGCCCATTGTACGTATGAGTAAAATCAAGGGACATTTTGGCGAGATCCAGGTGCGCCCGGTGATTAAGATTGGCCTGTGCCTGGGACGCGTGTTTCGGGAAACAGAAGTTAACCTGGTTGACCGGACAGGATTTAATTACCCGCTACTGGTGGGGAGAGCGTTCCTCGCCGGCTATTTCCTGATTGATAGTGACGCCAAATTAACGACCAGGAGTGATTGCAGCAAAGGCACATAAGCGCCTGTTGTTGTTAATCGCTATTCCTGATGGATATTAAAAACAAAACCCGCAAAACTCGGGTCAGATACCCGTTTTCTACGTGAGAAGCTGCTTCCACCACAAAGCAGACCTTTTTGATGCATGCTTAAATATTTTATTTGTTAAGTAATTCATGAACTCTTATTAAAAGCTGTTTGGATGTATAAGGCTTTTCCAGTAAGTTTTTGGAAAGTGTTTCATTGGTAATAGATTTTCCTTTTATATTTACCATGCCGCTGCATAACTGAACCTTTACATCAGGGTGTGTGCAGCTGATTATATGCGCTAGTTCAAATCCATCAGTTTCGGGCATAATCACATCACTTAACACTAAGTCTATTTTTTTATTTTCAAGCAAAGTTAAAGCTTCATTTGCATTTTCTGAACAAAACACCGTGTAGCCATGTGATGTTAATATATTTTTAACCAGTTCTCTGTTGGAATGTTCATCATCCACAACTAGAATATTTGCTGATCCACTTAGATCAACTTCGTTTTCTGTGATTGAACGATCAACTTCGTTAGTGAACTGTTCTTGCAGATAACGTGGTAAGTAGATTGTAAAACGGCTGCCATAGCCGGGTTCTGAATAGACTCGGATAGCACCTTTAGATTCTGCTATAAAATTATAAACCTGGCTTAAACCCAGGCCAGTACCTTTCTCACCTTTTGTTGAATAAAAAGGCTCAAAAATGTGTGATGTAACTTCTTCAGTCATACCAATACCAGTATCTTCGATCGTAAATTTGACATAATCACCTGCTGATATATTGAGAATTTGTGCGTCCAGCGTATTTATCTGGGCATTTGATGTAGTGATATTTAATTCACCACCTTCTGGCATGGCATGCATGGCATTAATGCTCAAATTAAGTACGGCATCTACCAGGTAACCTTTATCAATAAAAGTTGGCCATAAATCCTCAGTAAGCTTTAATGATATTTTAATTTGTGGCGTTAGTGTTTTATCTAATAATTGCTGATTGAATCTAAGTATGTCATTGATAACGCATACTTTAGCAGTATCAATACGTTTGCGGGTTATGGATAATAGCTTCTGTGTAAGACTTGTGGCTCGTTTAGTGGCATGTTTAATAGCTTCGATATATTTCAGGGACTTGGGTTGATCATTACATTGTGCTGTTAATAGATCTGAATATCCCATGATAACGCCTAGCATATTATTGTAATCATGTGCTATGCCACTTGTGAGCTTACCAATAGCGTCCATTTTTAGACTGCGTCTTAGTTGTTCTTCCTGTTGTTTTTGCAAGGTGATATCTCTGCATGATCCAATAAACCATCTATCGCCTTCAATTTTGACTGGATATTCAATAACGGATAGATGCATAGGAAATGTTTCACCATTTTTTTTCAGAGCTGTGACACCACGACCAATGCCAATGATATGTGCAATACCCGTTGTTAGGTGATTATGTATATAGGAATCGTGAGCACTACGCTCAGGTTCGGGCATCAGCAAGCTGACATTTTGACCAATTATATCCTCACTTTTATAACCGAACATGGTTTCAGCAGTTTTATTAAAGCTTAAAATTAGACCTTTACTATTTATAGTTATGATGCCATCAACCATACCGTTCAGTATGTCTTTAAAATTGCTCTCATCAAGTATAAGTTGGGTTGTCATCTAATAATCGTCTATCATTTAGTTAATATATTAGATAGCAGATAACCATAGTATTTGTAAAAATATTTTCAGCATTAGTAAATAAGAATATATTAGAATTTGGCGGCATTTTTTATTAAGCAATTAAAGAACATAACCCGGGTCAGATGGTTTGATGTTGTCAGTTCGGGGCTCGGCCAGAAGGTGTATAGGTTTTGGTTAGTGCGAGAAATACCGGAACTGCCGCAAAGGAACAAGTATAACAATCAGGGCGACAAAAAACGTGTGTATTCAGTCCAGTGAGCCATGATATATACTTAATATGTATTATCGGAGATTTTTGGTGGCTCATAACATATACGCTATTCAACAGGATTATTCGACTGTTGATAAACGAAATCATTATGGGCCTCAGCCGTGGCGGGGAACCAGGCCAGCTCATACTGACTCTATACAAATGTAAGGATTATCTACTAAACTGGTTTTAGTCATGTGTTTACAGAGTGTAGGCTGGATTCTTCATTCTGGATGGATGGAGTTAAAAATATAAAAAACAGCAATATCAAAGCCATGGAAAATGATTATGTATCGCGCTATATCGCAACGACAGGGGATTGGTTCTTATATCCTGATCAGGCAAATGTCTAAAGCAGTAAAAATTCGGTCATTTCAATTCTGGCTCCTCCTGTGTCTGGCCTGGACACCATTGCAGCTTAGTGCCGCGCAGGCTGTGGAGCTGATCAAACTCTACTCGGATGGTCAGCTTGCTGCACAATGGCAGGCTATAGCGCCGGGACGGATTGATAGCAACTGCTATCTGTTCAAAACCAGTCAAGCAGCTGATAGTGATGAAATGCGCATTTGCGGTGTCTATAGTGTTGAGAAGCTGGCTGTCGATTCAATTGCCCCTGTTGAAGAGCATAAAAACAATTTCACAAATCATCCTGTACTGGCCCCTGTTGGTGAAGGCTGGCTACCTTCTTACAGGGGGCAACACTTTAAACTGGGCGGTGAACTGGAGCTCGAATATGTTGATACTGAGAATGGTATCGATATCGACAATCCCTATGGCCATTTCCAGGTCGACAAGTTTACACTGTTACCCCGTGCACAACTGACAGACAGGATTGCCCTCGAAGCACTGTTGCTGTTTAAACCCGACAAGACTACCCTGAGCGAGGTCTATGTTATCTTTAGTGAGCTGCCACTTGAATCAGAATTGACCATTGGACTGGATGATCGCTTTATCAATGAGTGGCCAGCGCGTCGTACCGAATCCTTCGCGCTGATCGATACCGCCTTTGCCCGTGACGATACCCTGGGTATGGTCTGGGAGCGCAAAAAAGGTAAGGTATTCTGGCATGTCTCTCTGACCAATGGTTTCGAGCTCAATGAATCCGGGCCCAGTGAAGATAAGAGTTTCAAGTTCATTCATGATAATCGCCAGAGCACGGACACGAATAGCAATAAGGTCGTGGGGCTTGGCCTGGGACGAAAGATTGATATAGCTGAAAAAACGACCCTGTCAGTGATGGGTTTTGGTTATTGGGGCTCGCTCAGCTCTGATGATATTGACTTTTTGCAGGATGTGGCCGGATACGGCAATTCGGCTGATGATAACCAGCTTCGCTATGGGCTGGCACTGGATCTCAAACACCAGTCATTTAATCTGGGAGCGAAGGCGATACGTGCACGTGATGGCGAGCTTGATCGTGATGGCTGGTACCTGCAGACGGGCTATACCTTTAAGCTGCCAGAAAATCACTATGCACAATCGATAGAGCCCTTCATTCGATATGGTGTGTTAAACGTCGATTTGCCCCATGTATTAACCGATTCACTTAGCTGGGATCGCTCCATGACTACCCTGGCACTCCTTACCAGCATCAGGAAAAACATAAAATTGAAAACCGAGTATTATCTTAATGGTGAAAGCACCGGCGATGTCGAGGTTGATAACAATGAATTCCTGATGCAGCTGGAAGTAAAGTTTTGAGACTTATTATTATGGAACCGCATAATTTATTACATTACATTGCTGCATTCAGTCGCCAGCTGCTAATACTGCTGTTAGTCATGCCGCTACTGGTCTCCTGTAGCCAGGAGCCAGAAGAATCCGCACCACAGCCAATCGATTCAAAGCAGCTTCGCCTTTACACCTCCGTACCCCTAAAGCTCATTGAAGAGATCAAACGGGCATTTGAAGCAGACCAGCCTGGTATCGTTATTGAACTGACGCGCTCCGGCACGGCGAAGATTATGGAGCGTGTGGAAAATCAGGCGAGGACCGGCAAGCTAGAGGCGGACCTGCTGTGGGTGGCTGATTTCTCTAATGCCGAGGAATTAAAGGCACAGGGCCTGCTGCGTCAATATCGTTCGCCTGAGAGTGCCTCGGTCTATCCGCTGTTTCGTGATGACGAGCATTACTATACGGGTAGCCGACTGCTGAATATGGTCGTAGCCTATAATACGCGCGCGGTTAAACAGCCCCCTGTCAGTTACAGGGAGTTGCTCGATCCACGATGGCGAGGACGTATCGGTATTGTCGATCCGGAAGTGTCCGGGGCATCGATGTATACCATAGCAACGCTTGTACAGGATTCACGTTATGGGCGTGGTTATCTCGCCGGGCTTGCAGCAAATGGCGTCAGGGTTGTGCGTAATAATCGCTATATGGCCGAGATGATAGCCAGTGGTGAGCTGGATGTTGGGATTACCATTGATTTCAGTGTGCGTAGCCTGCGTGGCCTTTATAGCGATCTGCCTATCGATTTTCTCTACCCCTCAGATGGTACAATCATCGTTGCCAGCCCAATCGCCGTTAGCCGTGATTGCCGGGAGTGTGAGGCTGCCGAGGTTTTTATCGACTGGGTACTGTCGGTGCGTGGCCAGACTTTTATGAGCCAGCAGCTGGGTATTATGCCGGTGCGTAAAGGCATTCTGCCACCGAAAGATATGCCCGATCTGGGTAACCTGATTGTCTTTCCAGCAGACCCTAAAGTCATCATGGGTAGTAAGCAGGATGCATTGCAGGCTTTTCATGAAATGATAATCAAAACTAAACAGGCGCATGACTAGAGTGATACAGAGTATTTTACACGGAGAATTATATAAGGGGCAGTTTACCTGTCTATGTACCTTAGTCCTGTTATTTTTAGCTAATACGGTAGCCATTGCCGATGACGCTACAGTTACTGGTACACAGCGGTCGGTTGAGCCGGTATCTATCAAAAGTATACTGACCGAACAAGAGCAGGCATGGCTAAAAAAACATCCGACAATCATTGTTGGGAGTGATCCTGGCTTCCCACCCTATAGTTTCCGTGAACCCGGTGGCCAGTACCTGGGGCTTGCGCCTGATTACCTGCAACAAATAGAAACTATCCTGGGTATTCAATTCAGAATTATAGAACAACCGGGCTGGACAGATGCTTTAACATCCCCTTATGTTGATAATGTTGATGTCATTGCTACGGCAGTAAAAACGGCAAAACGTGAAGAGTCTTTCTTATTTACCGAGAGCCTGATGCCCGTGACCGAGGTCATTATTACACGTGGTGATGATACGACGCTACGCACCCCCAATGATTTAAATGATAGAACCCTTGCGCTGGTGCGTGATTTTGCGGTAACGAGTCAACTGATCTCAGAATACACAAATATAAAGGGCGTATTTGTTGATAGCACACTGGAATGTCTACAGGCGGTTTCTGAAAGAATAGCAGATGCCTGTGTCGCTTCACTGGAAGCCAGTAGTTACCTGATTAAACAAAATAGTTTAACCAATCTGAAGTTTGTCACCGTCTACTCGACCCGTGTTACTGATCGTGGTTTTGCCATACGTAAAGACTGGCCTGAACTGGCTGTGATCATGGGCAAGGTGCTGGCTACTATACCTGCTGTGCAACGGCAGGTACTGTACGATAAATGGGTTGATGTGGAGTACACGCCCTCTGTAGCACGACCCGCAGCCATCGAATTCCTGTTGAAACCTGAAGAACGTCGCTGGCTCGATCAACGACCGACCGTGCGTCTTGGTGTCGATAACGCCTGGCCGCCTATCGAGTGGCTCGATGATAAGGGGCGCTACCAGGGCATGAGCTCAGAATATATTGATTACATAAGTAACATGCTGGGTCTCTATATCGCACCGGCGGAGCGTATACCCTGGAGTGTGGTTCTTGAGAAGGCGCAGCGGGGCGAAATCGATATGATCCCTTCTATAGTTGCAACGGAAGAGCGTAGGAAATATCTAAATTTTACTTCGCCCTATCAGTCCTATCCTTTTGTTATTTTTACCCGCGATGATGCGCCCCTGGTGACTGAACTGCGGGATCTTTATGATATGCGGGTCGCGGTAGAAGAAAATTATGCCGCCCAGGAATATCTGCAGCGGGATCATCCGAAAATCAGGCTCATCACATATAAAACCACAGAAGAGATTCTGCGCGCCCTGTCACTGGGGCGTCTTGATGCCTATGTTGGTAACCTGACCGTAGCGGGTTATTTAATAAATAAGATGGGCCTGAGCAATCTAAAGGTGGCAGCACCCACGCCTTACAATTATGAGCTATCTATCGGTGTACGCAAGGACTTGCCGGAACTCCTGTCCATTATGGAAAGTTCGCTGTCGATGATTGATGAAAAGCAACGTAATGATATCCGGCAAAAGTGGTTAAAGCTGGATTATGAAGTAGGTGTAGATTACACCCTGGTTAAACAAACTGTCATAGCTGCAGTTGTTGTTATCTTAATTACCCTGACATGGATGGCGTATGTGCAGCGCCAAAAAAGGATATTAAGTGCGGCTAAAGCAGAGACTGACAGGGTTAATGAGGCCTATCACCTGGCAAATAATCAATTGATAAGTGCCAACCTGAAATTAAAAGAACTGGATCGTATGAAGTCCATGTTTATCGCCTCCATCTCCCATGAGCTACGCACACCGCTTAATTCTATTATTGGTTTTTCCAGCATGATGCTGCATGGTAGTTTCGGTGACCTCAATGAAAAATACCAGGACTATACCCGGCGCATCAATAATTCCGGTCAGCATCTGCTATCCCTGATTTCGGATATTATTGATATCTCCAAGATCGAAGCCGGTCGGGCAGATATTAGTCTATCTGATTTTGAGTTATCAGAAATTGTATTAACAGCCACCGAAGCAATGAGCCAGCAAATTGAACATAAGGGCCTCTCCCTGGAGCTCAATGTTCCACAGGGGCTGACAATGCATACTGATAGGCAACGTCTTTTCCAGTGCCTGCTGAACTTCCTGAGTAATGCAATAAAATATACTGAACATGGCGGTATTATCCTGACAGCAAAGGAACAGGAAGAAGCAGTTGTACTAAGCATTCGTGATAGTGGTATAGGCATCAGCGAAGAAGATCTGCCCCGCCTGTTTGAGCCCTTTGAACGTATGGAGTCGCACCTGCAGGTTAAGGCCGGTGGGACAGGGCTGGGTCTCTATCTTACCAGGAAAATTGCAACAGAATTATTGCAGGGTGAAGTGGGCGTGGAGAGTCAACTGGGTGAGGGAAGCCTTTTCTGGATTAAAGTTCCGAAAACAATTAATGGGCGGGCTGTAATCCGGCCTGGAGAAAAAGTGTAAATAATGAAAACCGTACTCGTAATTGAAGACAACCCCGACAATATGCTGCTAATTAGTGATATCCTTGAGTCAAATGGTTACCGTGTATTGCAGGCGGAAACAGGGCTGGAAGGTATTGAAATGGCCGAAGCCAATGTGCCGGGCTTTATTATTCTGGATATTCAGCTGCCTGATATTATCGGCAATGAGGTTCTGGAGCGACTGCGCAATAAAGAAATAACCCGGCACATCCCGGTGGTGGCCATGACCTCCTATGCGATGACAGGGGATAAGGAAAGACTGTTGGCTGCAGGGTGTGATGGCTACGTAGAGAAGCCCATTAACCCGGGAGCCGTCATGCAGCAGCTTAAAGAGGCTATCGGCGAAAAGATATGAAATTCCTGGTGGTAGAGGATACTGAAGATTCGAGGGTGCTGCTGGTTGATCAGCTCAAAACGCAGGGCCATATCGTGGAGTCCGCTGTAAACGGTGTCGAGGCACTGGAAAAGGCCCGCATCTCACCACCTGATATCATCATCTCCGATATTCTTATGCCTGAAATGGATGGCTTTGAGTTATGTCGTCAGGTCAAGGCTGATCCCCGGTTAAAAAAAATTCCTTTTATATTTTATTCTGCCACCTATACCGATCATAGTGATGAAGAGCTGGCGCTGGCACTGGGTGGTGTTCGCTTTCTTATTAAGCCGCTTGAGCCCGATGTCTTCATGGCCAGTATCCAGGAGGTGATAGCGGCCCTGCCAGCAGGGGATCCAAACCTTTCGCAGGCGCCACAAAAAGATGCATACGAACTCGAAAAAATGCACCTGCATTCAGTGGGCAGAAAGCTCGATATCAAGACCAGGGAACTAGAGCAAAAACGACTGGCACTTAAACAGAGTGAGGACAAATTCCGTCACCTGGTTGAGTCGGTCCAGGACTACTATTTTTTCTACATACATGACGCAAAGGGTGTATTTACTTATCTCAGCCCATCGATAGAAAATGTACTCGGCTATAAACCTGAAGAGTGCCTTGTGCATTACTCCGAGTACCTGACTGACAATCCTGTTAATCAGCAAGTTACCAGGCATACGGAATTGTGTATCAGTGGGGAAGAGCAACCGCCCTACGAATGTGAGATAGTGGCGAAAGATGGCACGTTACACTGGCTTGAGGTCAAGGAAAGTGCAGTCTTCGATCTAAATGGTGATATTAGTCATGTCGAAGGGATCGCCCATGATATTACAGAGCGCAAGCAGACGGAAACAAACCTGCGTCGTGCACAAAAAATGGAAGCGCTTGGCAAGCTCGTTGGTGGTATTGCCCATGATTACAATAATATGCTTGGCATTATTCTCGGTTATGCAGAATTGCTGGAAGAAAAGCTGGAGGACCAGCCAGAACTGGCCAGGTATGTTCATCAAATACGTCATGCAGGAAACCTTGGCGGCAAACTGACCCGAAAATTATTGTCCTTTTCACGGCACAATAATTCTGGTGCACAGAGACTGGATCTCAATGTGTTGTTGCAGGATGCACAACATATGTTACAGAAAACCCTGACCACGCGGATCAGGCTGGTGTTAGATCTGGCCGATGATTTGTGGATGACCTGGCTGGATAGTGGTGACTTTGAAAATGCTATTGTAAATATGAGTATTAATGCCATGCAGGCGATAGAAGGGAGTGGCCAGTTAGTCATCCAGACGCGTAACCACGTCATTAATGAAACGGATGCCCGGAAGCAGCAGCTAAAAGCAGGTGATTATGTTCGACTGACTCTTACAGATACTGGTGCAGGCATGGATGATGCGACAAAAGATAAAATCTTTGATCCCTTTTTTACCTCTAAGGGCAAACTGGGTACCGGCCTGGGTTTAAGCCAGGTCTATGGTTTTGTCAGGAACTGCGGAGGGGCTATAGAGGTCAATTCCAGGCTGGGTGATGGTACCCAAATGACACTTTATTTCCCGCGATATTCAGGCAGCGAGAGTGATGAGGAAATAGAACAAATCAATAATAGAGTTGAGTTGCACGGTAAGGAAACTATTCTTTTGGTAGATGATGAAATAGCGCTACTCGACCTCGCCTATGACATGTTAAGCCAGCAAGGCTATCGTGTTCTTCGTGCTGAAAATGGAAAAAAGGCACTGGAAGTGCTTGAGACTGAATCAGTAGATCTCCTGCTTTCCGATGTCATTATGCCAGGAATGGATGGTTATCAACTGGCTGCAATCGTCCAGGAAAAATATCCTGTTATAAAAATTCAGCTGCTCAGTGGTTATTCAGGTGACGTCAACATAAATGTAGTTGATGACGTATTAAGGAATAATTTGATTCACAAGCCGTATAGCTCGCAAACCTTATACAAAAGGATACGTGATTTATTAGATGGTTGATGCCGGGTTGCAAGTATGGGTTGTTGGTGTGATATAAGAGCAATGCTCAGGAAATTTACAGATGAATAGGGTCAGGCTCGATTGAAAATACACTCACACTAAGGCGCAATATTTTTATCATATGTGAGAAAAGACACATAGGGATCAATTTAAGATGTAATAAAGTGGTCTTTGTTGAGTTTTAGAGATAAAGGGTGTGCTTCGCACGATCTATTTGCAGGTTTCCACACCTGCAAGTGTGGTGCCGAGAAGAGGACTTGAATCTCTGCATTAAAATCATAAAATTTTATATAATCAATTATTTATAATTTTATGGTGTTTTAAGCGCTGTTAAAGTCTTGTATAGAATTGGTCGCTTTAAATTATATTTAGTGCTCATATTCTGGTTTAAATGAGTCACTTTGGATCAAGATTAAGTCCAGGTTATATTTCACATTCCTGTAACAGTTCAAGATGTCCACGAACAGTATTAATGAATTAATAATTAGTTGTGGTGAATGTCTTTGGAGTGAACTTTTGTTGTGAATCACAGTCAATTGTTATTATTGATTTGTATCAATGGTAAATGACTGGAAATGAGGCGTATAATCTCCAGTAAACTTTGATAGGCATATAACTAAGTGACTAGTGTATCCCGAAAAATGATTAATAGTCTGGTTGCAATTGCTATGATGATTGCACCTGTTGAGAGCCTTATTGCCAGTCAAAAGCACGATTGTAATAACGCAGCAGTCTCTATAGTTTCAGAAAACATCCAGTCAATATCACATTCAGCCAGTCGCTCAAAGCCATGTGACTGTAAGCATTTGAATAATCAAAAATGTTGTTGTGATGATCAATGTAAATGTATGACAGTATCTAGTGTATTTACAAAAACTACCCCATATTTTATAGGTTTGCTTCAATACAGATCCGTATATTCTAAAGTTTCTCCTGTTAAAGTACCCCTTCTTTATATCCATCCCTTACTCAGACCGCCCATTGCCTGACACGCAGGTTTATAGTGTCGCTAACTATAAGTTGTGATTATAGGGCTTGAGTTAATGGTCATAATAGTACTTTAAGACTCCTGCATTATTGTTTGTTTTACAAACAGGTACTGTATTCAAGCCAATCCTGTAGCGCACTATAAATCTGTCTTCTCTCCGAGAATTTATCCTTATTTCTAAGGATGTAACCGTATCAGCAAATAATAACGTTGGAGATTAGTGATGTATAACTCAATAAAACATAGTACATATGTGTTCATGCTTGGTCTGTTTGTGATTGGTTTGTATCCACAGGAAAGTAACGCAATTCCGGCATTTGCACGAAAAAATAATATTGCCTGTAGTAGTTGCCATAGCGCCTGGCCAATGTTGAATGATGCAGGCAGGCGGTATAAGGAAAATGGTTACAGGTTTTCGAATCTTGAAAAGCCTGGAGTTGAGATAACAGACAACCTGCGATGGGATGAGAGCTTGCCGGTATCTGTTGTTCTGGTTGCCCGGCCCTATGATAAAAAAGACAGTGGAGAGAGAAAGGTTCGAGCCATTCATGAAGCGGAGCTCATGGTAGGCGGCCCTATGGGCGAAAAAATGTCGGGTTTTTTTGAAATAGAGGCAGAAGACGAGTTCACCAATGACCTCGGTTTTGATGTGAGTATTCCTGCAGCAGTATTAACCTATAACCAGAGTAAAGCGATAAATATACAGTTCTCCTATGCCGATATTCTCTGGTTTGATTCATACAATACATTCAGTCATGCACGTCGATTAACGCGTGGAGTTCAATCAGTAGTAAGTGACGCATTCGGTGGTGCGGATAATGGCGGTTCTCTTGATGCCGCACGACAGAATCTTGCCCTGTACGGACGACCTGTAAATAATCTGTTCTACGGCGTGAGTCTAAGTGGAGTAGCAGATGATGCGGAAGGCGTGGATGCGCAAACCATGTTGTTGAGAGTTGCACTTGATGTCAGTAGTGACCTGATGATCGGTGGTCTATTAATTGATGGAACTTGTTCAGTGGAGACCGGACTAGCCGCTTGTAGTACAGATCGCGATTACAGGCGGATGGGGGTTGATGCGCAGGTAACACTCGATAAGCTTGTTTTAACCGGTGTTTATATGCAGGCAGAAGATGATGATGCAACTGCCGTGATAACTGAAGAAAACAAGTCAAGTTATATTCAGGCGGCTTACATGATGGGTGAAGCAGGGGCAACAAAATTCCTGCCATTGGTTCGTTATGATATGTATGAAAAGAATGATGGTAGTGAGGATATAACTGAATTGACAGTAAGTTTTCGTCAATATTTCACAGAAAATATCTCTGGATTTATTGAGTATTGGGATAGGTCAGGTGAAAAGACAACGTCAGATGATGACAGGTTAACGTTGCAGCTAATGGCAGCTTTTTAAATTTTATCAGCTTATAAATAACTAATGAGGATTAAGAAATGAAATTAAATAATATTTTATCAGTAATCTTGATGTTTTCGTTTTCTGTTGCCAATGCTGAAGATACTAGTAGCATGCATATGATGGGCAATGAATTCAATAAACAATTAAATAAAACCCAGGATATTGCCCAGAAGATGGAAAGTGAAACAAGCTCAGACAAAAGAAGCCAGTATATGCGCAGTCATATGAGCAACTTGAAAGATATGATGAGTATGATGGGGAATATCATGAGTAACGATCAAAAATCTGTGATGATGCTGAAACAAGTATCTGACTGCCAGGGTATGCAGGCAGGCAAGATGATGGATGATAAAGAAATGGCCGGTGCAAAAGAGCAGGGCGGTATGATGATGGGTGGCATGATGCAGATGATGGGAGGTCTGGCAGAGCGTAATGATATGTTTGAACAACGCATGAAAATGATGCAAGGCATGATGGATCAGATGATTAAGCATATGAGCCAAATGGAAATTAAATAGGTTTTTAAATAACCGGGTCATGAGCTCTTGCCCCGGTATTTTATTGAATGCATTCGAAACCCGTGAAACCCGGATTTTGACCCTGGTTTTCCTCAGTGTCAGTAATCAGTAATACATTGCGCCTGAAGCGATTGAAATTATGAATGAGGAGTTAAGACATGTTAGGACATGATGAGGCTATGTGGTTTGGAGGGGGCTTTATGTGGTTGTTCTGGATATTGCTAATTATTGTCGTAGTGCTGGCCTTTAGATTTTTAGGGACTAATATCTCAGACACATCGACAGCCGATGAAAGCCCGCAAGCCATTCTTAAGAAACCCTACGCTCGAGGTGATATAGATGAAGAAGAATTCAAGCGTCGAAGTAAAGAGCTGGAAAAGTAAGGGGGCATTATTGACAGTATGCGAAACCCTGGTTTTCAAGCCGTATAGCTCGCAAACCTTATACAAAAGGATACGTGATTTATTAGATGGTTGATGCCGGGTTGCAAGTATGGGTTGTTGGTGTGATATAAGAGCAATGCCCAGGAAATTTA
>JAOUMO010000155.1 GCA_029881425.1 Gammaproteobacteria bacterium | reverse complement strand
AATATCGAACGTATGATGGTGCGGGTTATAGCCTTTTGTATTAATGCAGAGGAACAGCTGTCATTTACCCGCGGCCTTAGTTCAATAGACGAGCCGGACATCTGGGCGCGCACCTTAGATGACCAGATTTCGTTATGGATTGATGTTGGCGAGCCATCCATTGACAGGGTAAAAAAGGCGACACGACTGTCATCGTCAGTGAAGGTGTACTGTTTCAATTCTAAATCAGATGTCTGGTGGGCGCAGGGCAAGTCAAAGTTTAACCAGCTCAAGGCATCTGTGTATCGTTTTGACTGGGATAATATACAGTCGTTGGCTTTACTGGTGCAGCGGACTATGGATTTCTCTGTCACCATCACGGGTGATTCCGCCTACGTAGCGACTGAGTTGGGTGAGTGTAATATCACATGGGAAACCTTACAACTAGCGTAACCGGTAAGGGATTATTTAGGGAGTTAAGATGTCATGAATGAACTTGAATCAAAAGATATCCAGTGTCCCTACTGTGGTGAAATAATCAATGTAGTTATTGATTGTTCGGTCTCGCAGCAAAGCTATATTGAAGATTGCCAGGTGTGTTGCAGGCCAATTAATTTTGATGTGCTGGTAGATCAGGAAACGGGAATAAGCGTCTCTGTGTCGAGTGATAATGATTAAGTCCAGGCCCGTCAATCCTGGTTAATGGCGTGAGTATTTAGTTTACTTCCTCACTACCGTGTATACGTTCCTGGCGTGCCTGTTCCTCTAGCATGGCCGCTTTTATTTCTTCCAGTACAAGGTCCACGTCTGCGGCAACCGTGCTCTCCTCGAATTCACCCGTCAGCTTGATATCCGGGTCTAGCTCACCACTTTCGAATAATGCCCATATTTCTTTTGCATACTGGGTATTGAGGAGCTCCGGGGCATACTGTGCGTAGTAAGAGGTGATATTATCAACATCACGTTCCAGCATTCTCTCGGCGTGGTTATTGCCCGCCGCATCAACGGCCTGTGGTAGATCGATAATTACCGGGCCGTAGGCGTCGACCAGTACATTAAATTCAGAGAGATCACCGTGTACCAGGCCGGTGCACAGCATGCGCAAGATGTATTGCATCAGGATGGCGTGATCTTCTATGGCCTGTTCGGCAGACATGCTGACATCGTTCAGTCGTGGAGCGACCAGGCCGTCGTCGTCGGTGATCAGTTCCATCAGTAAAACACCATCAAAACAACCGTAGGGTTGGGGTACACGAACACCAGCCGCGGCAACACGATAGAGGGCATCGACTTCTGCATGCTGCCAGGCTTCTTCCTGTTCATTACGTCCAAACTTCGAGCCTTTTTCCATGGCGCGTGCTCGGCGACTGTTGCGTACCTTGCGACCTTCCTGATAATTGACGGCCTGTTTAAAGCTGCGTTTATGTGCCTCCTTGTACACCTTGGCACAACGAATCTCTGAACCGCAGCGCACGACATAAACGGTGGCTTCCTTACCGCTCATTAACTGGCTGAGCACTTCATCCACAATACCGTCTTCAACCAGTGGCTGGATGCGTTTTGGCGTTTTCATCAGGTGTTAGGTCCTGGCCAAATACGCTATATAGAACAGCTTAAGCATTATCTGATTCAAGTTATCTATTAAAATCGTGGTGAAAATAAAGCTGTCCTCAATTTAATACCGGATGCGACATGTTAAGACTTGTCACTACTGGCATCGGGTGTTTTTCGTTTAGGTTTTCCCTTGTCTTTATTCTGGCGTTTGCTTTTAACCTTGTTTTTTATTTTATCCTTAATTGTTAGCTTGCCTTTAGCCTTAGGTTTGGCTTTGACTTTGTGCTTGCTACCTTTAGGTGTGTCATCTGTTTTTCTCGGCTTGCCATCGGCTGATGCGGCCGAAGAAATATTTAGCTGCTGACCCGATACCCAGACCTTCTTTAGTGTAGCCAGTGCATCTTTGGAAATATTGGTGGGTAAATCAACAAAGCTGTAATCATCCTGTATTTTGATATGACCAATATTCTTACTGTCAATACCGGCTTCATTAGCGATAGCACCAACGATATTGCCGGGCTTAACGTCATGCTTATTGCCAACTTCAATACGGAAGGTCCGCATGCCTTCTGCAGGGCCGGTGTCGCGTCTGGGCGCACGGTCACGATCTTTTGGTCGCTCAGATCTATCGTGATCACGGTCTCTACTGGCTGGTCTTTCTGATCGATCTCTTGATGGGCGTTCACGATCACTGCGTGGAGCCCGTTCACGTCTTGCTGGTTTATCACTATCCCAGCTGTCTCTTGATTTTTTATTGGGTTTGTTCTGTAACAGGAAGGGCGTATCACCCTGTAACATCTGTGCCAGTGCCGCAGCAATTTCCAGTGCGGGTACGTTATGCTCCTGCTGATACTGTTCGACCATCTGGTGAAACAGGCCCATCTCTTCCGTTGCCAGTGTATCGGTAATGCGCTGTTTGAATTTGGCAATACGCTGGTCATTAATTAATTCGGTGGAGGGCAGCTCCATCATGTCGATGGGTTTTCGCGTGGCTTTTTCTATGGCGCTTAATAAACGTTTTTCACGTGGCGCAACAAATAGAATGGCATCACCCTTGCGTCCTGCACGACCGGTACGACCGATACGGTGTACATAGGATTCTGTGTCGTGGGGGATGTCGTAATTCACAACATGGCTGATGCGGGGTACATCGAGCCCACGTGCGGCAACATCGGTGGCAATGAGGATATCGAGGCGACCTTTTTTAAGATTTTCAACGGTGCGTTCACGCAGGCTCTGTTGAATATCGCCATTGATGGCTGCGGCTGCATAACCACGGGCTTCCAGTTTGTCGGCCAGTTCAACAGTCGAGTTTTTGGTGCGCACGAAAATAATCATCGCATCAAAATCTTCGGCTTCAAGTATACGGGTCAGGGCATCCAGTTTGTGTATGCCGCTGACCGGCCAGAAGCGTTGGCGAATGGTATCCACCGTGGTGGTCTTGGTCTTGATCGTAATCTGTTCAGGATTATTTAAATATTTCTCTGCGATACGACGAATCTGTTGCGGCATGGTGGCCGAAAATAGTGCAATCTGTCGCTGGTCGGGTGTTTGTTCCAGTATCCACTCTACGTCATCAATAAAACCCATGCGCAGCATTTCATCGGCCTCGTCGAGGACCAGTGTTTTGAGCTCGCCCAGCCTCAGTGTGCCACGGCGCATGTGATCCATGACGCGTCCGGGTGTGCCCACGACAACATGAACACCGCGCTCAAGTGAGCGGATCTGGCCTCGGAAATCCTGGCCGCCGTACACGGGTAATACATGGAAGCCCTTCATGTACCTGGCGTACTTCTGGAAGGCCTCGGCGACCTGGATAGCCAGTTCGCGGGTCGGTGCCAGTACCAGGATCTGTGGGTCTTTCTGTTTTAAATCGAGATTGGAGATCAGTGGCAATGCAAAAGCCGCTGTTTTACCCGTACCGGTCTGTGCCTGACCTATGATGTCTTTGCCTTCCAGCAGCAGGGGAATGGTTTCTGCCTGGATGGCTGAAGGTGTTTCATAGCCCACGTCATCGAGTGCCTTGAGAATAAATTCATTCAGCGCCAATTGATTAAACGCGGTTACCGTGTCGGTAGTCATGTGTTGTGTATTACCTGAAAAATAGAAGAAAATGTGTGGAATGCTTATCTAACTAAGGGCTAGCCAGAGTAATCCTGATTGCCCTGGCTGCGTAAAACGATTCAAAGCCAGAGATAACCACGCATTTTAACCGTTTTTGGCCAATTTTGCATGCTTTATTTATAGATAAAGATTCCGCTTATATCAATCCCACTTGTGAGTTATTAGCATGAATCGATTGAGCTGGTTTCCTGGTTGAAATGATGGATGCCTGGAACTTATTGATATCTATGATTCATGGGTGTCCTGAATTCATGGGTTTGAATTGATGGGTGTCCGGAATTAATGGTTGAAATGATGGGTGTCCTGAATTCATGGGTTTGAATTGATGGGTGTCCGGAATTCACGGACGGAATTCAGGGGTTGAATTGATGGGTGTCCGGAACTCAACGATGGGTGTCCAGAATTAAAGGTCCACGTACCTGGATATAAATTGATGGCTGTCTGGAATTGAATAATCTATGGGTGTCCATGAATAAAAAGAAGGTTGGTGGCAGCTAATTTTTTGATTTATATCATTATTAATATGCGGGTATCAATTGTATTTGCTTATAACTGGCGTATGGTCATTAGTATATAAGTCATTTACTTAAAGCAGGTATGACCTATGGCCAAAAGTACTGAGCTCACTATCGACGGCAACCAGGCCGCCGCTATGATTGCCCATCATTTGAATGAAGTGATTGCTATATACCCGATAACACCGGCTTCACCCATGGGCGAATGGGCCGATGAGTGGTCGTCCCGGCAGCAGACCAATTTATGGGGTACTGTGCCCCAGGTAGTGGAGATGCAGAGTGAGGCAGGGGCCGCAGGTGCGATTCACGGTGCACTACAGGCTGGTGCCTTAACTACCACATTTACCGCCTCTCAGGGATTGTTGCTCATGATCCCGAATATGTACAAGATTGCGGGTGAACTAACCTCTACAGTGTTTCATGTTGCTTCCCGCTCACTGGCCTGCCAGGCCCTGTCTATTTTTGGTGATCACAGCGATGTGATGACCGCCCGCATGACCGGCTTTGGTTTCCTCTGTGCCAATTCGCCACAGGAGGTTCTGGATTTCGCCCTGATTTCGCAACTGGCCAGTTTGCAGGGGCGTATTCCGATGGTGCATTTTTTTGACGGCTTTCGAACGTCTCATGAGATTCGGAAAATCACTGCAATAGCCGATGATATCCTGCAGCAACTGGTGCCTGAGGATGCGATTGCCGCACACCGGGCCAATGCACTGACACCGGATCACCCGGTGATGCGCGGTAGTTCGCAGAACCCGGATATTTACTTCCAGGCTCGTGAAACAGTCAATCCCTATTATCAGCAGATGCCGTCGATTGTGCAAAGTACCATGGATGCCTTTTCCAGGCTCAGTGGCAGACAATATCACCTGTTTGATTACTTCGGTGCAGCGGATGCACAGCGCATGATTATTCTCATGGGCTCAGGTGCGGAAACCGTTGAAGAGACGGTTGATTACCTGACAAGGCAGGGCGAGGCGGTTGGCGTGCTTAAAGTGCGCCTGTATCGACCCTTTAGTGCAGAGGCGATGATTAACGCCATACCCGCAAGCTGTACAAAGATAGCCGTGCTCGATCGTACCAAGGAGCCCGGTGCAGATGGTGAGCCCCTGTATAAAGATGTGGTGACCGCAATTGCTGAGCATATGATGCGATCTGAAAAGGCCCGCTTTGAGCAGATGCCCATGATTGTCGGTGGCCGTTACGGCTTATCTTCAAAAGAATTTACGCCGGGTATGGTAAAGGCCGTTTTTGATGAGCTTGAGAATCCACAGCCAAA
>JAOUMO010000154.1 GCA_029881425.1 Gammaproteobacteria bacterium | reverse complement strand
CCTGGCCAGGCCGGCGGCATCCAGCTCACCCTCTTTATTTAACTGGGAGCCGAACCGCTCTACAAACTTTTCAAACCGCATCACTGCGCTGCAATCGTAGAAGCCGGTTTTAGGCTTGACCAACTGTGCATCCGAGGATATCAAAACCACATTCCGATATTTTGGCTGCAGCTTTATCCCCAGTCGCCTGGGCAGCAGATCATTAGCATCCAGGAAACGATCCAGCAGGCTGATGTTCTGCTCATTTATCGCTATAGGTGATGCAATAGCATGGGGGCTGTCTTCATAAAAATAATTGAAATCGCCTCCTTCGGAAATAGCAACACCGTAGCTAAAATTCTTTGAATCAATCACATAAATATCGAGCATCCTGCCAATAACAAGGTGATCAATCTGTATTATATCGCCACCATGATCCAGTCGAAGGTCATGGATCAATGCCCAGTTCTTCGTTGTTTTAAATGCCTGGTCGAGAGGGTACAAGGGCATCTCTTTGTCTTTATGATTAGCATCAATATTTTTTAATTCACGATCAATCAGGCGCCTCATATCATCATCAATATCTCGATCGAGAAGATCCGATAGATAATCCACATTGTCCTGGTTGTCGTCTTTATTTTTAATAATCATGCTTAACTTGTCTTTTTGCACTCATGCGAACCGCTTCTCCAGATCCATCCATCAGGCCGTCTTTTCCATCCACTTAGTGACCAGGCCAATACCCGCAACCATACCTATTACCGCAAACAGTGACTCCATCGATAGTGTTGAAATCCCGCTCAGGCCCTGGCCAATATTACAGCCATAGGCCAGGATCGCGCCCAGCCCCATTAAGGAACCACCCAGCAATGCCGACTTAACCATGCCTTTTCCAGGTGCCGTTATCTTAAACTGACGACTAACCAGTGCCAGTAACAGGGAGCCAATAGCAACACCTGCTGCAAATGAAACAGCAAAACTTAAGGCCGGTATTCGCCCCGAAATAATAAAATACCCCAGGCGTGCCAGTGGGCCCGACATGGTCATGCCCGATGGCCTCGCAGGCATGAATTCATCCTGTGCCAGCACACCCGTGATATACCAGCTGACGACGACCAGGCAACCGACCAGCATACCTACAGCGAGCATGCTTTTATCCGGACTACGTTGCCAGCTTTTATAAAGAATCAGTAGCAACACAATCACGGTCACTGCAAGCACTAGCCAGGGCGGCAATGACAGCAGCGATGCAATACCCGCATCGGTCTTTAACTCGATGGCCGTGGCGTGGGTAAGATCAACACGAACGGTCTCCAGGAAACCAAACTGGGTAATCGCCGCCACGACGGCAAAGGCGACAAACACGATCAATGAATGGATACTACCTTCCATGGTCCTGACCAGCGTGCGCGCTACACAACCGCCAGCAAGTGCCGAGCCGGTTCCAAAAAAAAGCCCGCCCATGATAGCGCCAAACCAGTCCAGCGTACTGTTGCGGTAGGTTGAATCGGCAATCGCCACAATATCCAGCATTTCCAGTAGCTGGGTTCCACCAATGCCAATCAGCAGAGCAATCGCAAAAGCGACAATCTGTCGCGTATCTTTTATAAGTAAAAAATTACTTACGCCCGCTACCAGGCAAAATCGAAACCTCTGAAGGGGAATCGCAAGCAGGGCACCAACCGCAAGGCCACCACCCACTAACCAGCTATTTATCTCATCCATACTCTTACTCTTACGCTACTGTTGTTGATTTTTATACTACAGGCTTAAAAGCCCCGGTATCAAATATTTTTATTTTAAGACTCAACTCACTTAACTGGATTGCCCGGACCAGTACCCGGCTGATCAATTGAATACATTACTCTATTTCTTAGCTTATCATAGACAAAGCAACCCGCAGCAAGCGTCCTTTTCACTTGATAGGAACAATCATTGATAATCACCGTAACACCAGGAAAGGCACACTTCTTTACCACTACCTTGAGCCCATCTGTTTCTTTCAGCTGTTCGAGAATCGTATTCTTCTTCACTTCCTGTGCCTGGTGTTGATCTACCAGTGCCTTGCCGGCAATAGCCAGTTTGTACAATACCTCTTTTGTATCATCTTTAGGCGTCAACCTGTGGCGGTACTTTAACTGTTCAATACGCTGTAATTTCTTTTCTACTTCATCCATTTCTTTATCAAGCAGCATTATCTGTCGTCTTTCTTCCTGTCCCATACCAAGACGGACCAGGGTCCTGGGATAGGCATCAGAACCCAGCTCTACCACCTCAAGGTATTTATTAACGATTAGCTCACCACCTACTACCATACTATGCTTAATTTTCTGGTCGCCAACAATCACCTTACCATTAGTAGCCACCGTACTATTCATGATACTGCCGTTGACGATGAGCTCACCGTTCACATAGATGGATGCATTTTCAACAAAACCTGCCCTGACATCAGAAGGCGCATAGATCTTGCTTTTCATGCCGCGAATACCGCCCTTGATCAAAATACTCCCGCCCGATCGAACGATGGCATCCTCGACATTACGTTCGACAATAACATCTTTTTCACTTTCAAGAATGTAACCCGGTTTGACATAGCCTTTCACATGCACCGAAATCTTACTATGGACATTACCTGTTTTAGGCCCTATATCTCCATCGATAACCAGCAGCTCAACAATCACAAGACTATTGCCATTTATAATAAGGGCGCCATCTAAATCAGCGATTAAACGCCCCTTATCATCCTTATGCACACCTTCAAACTTACATTTAATATCTTTGGGTTTTTTGACTTTGATAATGGTGCCATTAACCATCATACCCTCAACCCCGGGCCTGGCCTCCAGCAGATAACCGATCCTGTCACCCTCGCTTACATTCCATGGATAACCCAGCTCATGGAAATCAATAAAGCCATTTGAAAGTTCTGCACCGACAACATTTTCATCACGGCTAATAATCAGGGAGGCATCTTTGCCCGGCTCCGGTGGAACGCCTTTGGCAACGACAACCTGTTCAACACAGGCAATCGGCCTGTTACTGGATACATTTGCCGCCTTCTTTAAAGAAAACTGGATAACATCCTGATCGATACCCTGGGTAACACCACTATGCGCAAGCTCAGTCATGATATGCTCGCAGCTAATCGCCTGCCCACTGGCGCTTTGCGCATAAATATCCATAGTCGCTTCCATGCCATCATCTGAAATCTTCACTAACTTATCCACCTGGATAAATTCAGCGTGATCCTGTTCAGTGTTAACTATACCCAGGCTATCAGCAATATATTCATCACCCGCTTCGACCTTTTTCGTCTTAATACCCGCGCCTATATGCAGGCACCTGCTCGCGCCGTTACTGGCCGTTAAATTGTTACCGTATACGTCCCTGCCTTGCTGCCCCCTGCCTGCTTTCTTATAGCTTGCAATAATTTCACCGGGCAGGACAATGGCACAGCCCTGCCGCAGATAATGCTCTGGTATATTCCACACTAGCGCGTCGTCATCACCCTCGATCGGCGCCACACCCCTGGCAATACATCGCTCATCATCTGTTGCATGTGTATTTGGCGCCAGGAGAATGGTATTGATTTTTTCCTTATCACAACTGGCCGTTATTTTTTGTGACTTCAGGCAGGCCATAACACTATCTACAGTTACCGCCTCAGCAGTATTGCCAGGGAGCATGTGACAATCCAGATAAACCGCGAGCTGATCATCAGCCACACGAATCCAGAAATTATCATTCACAGGCACTCCCTGCCTGTTTTGCTTTACATCCTCCAGGCTGGCATCTGTCATGGATTACAAACCTTACACATCATAAATACAATAATTAAACATGCCACACCAGGGCATGCCCTATCGAGCCTGCGCGGGGCCGCTACCCATTACGTCTTTGGCACTACATTTACACTATTCCTGTGAAATAGCGCCATCATCACATTAGATCCTGTTTATTCTAATATTAGCATTAACTTTACATTACGCCATTTAATCAGGCACAGTGACTCCATATATATTTTTTTTCGTATTTTGATTTTCCTATACAGCTGGTTTCATCAACAAAAACAGTCAACTAGCTGACCGCCCCCTGCTGTCACTATGCCTGACTAAGAATTCTATCTATTGTTTTTCCTGGCATGCCTGTTTACTATTACCAGCCGCTATACCGATGCATCAACATCATGAATAGCGGGGATATTCGCACACTGGCTTTTTCACAACTTTTCTTGAACTATCCGCTAACACTATTTATTAGCTGGCTATTTCTCTATGTAAAGGAGCAGTAGAAAATGAATACCTCTATCAATCTCTCGACATTTTTAAATTCACCGAACAACAGCGCTAAAAAAACAAGACGCTACAGCGCCCTGTTAACCGAGGACCCGCACTTCTCCCCAGCACTGCCTGATGAAATCAATCTCAAGCAGGACCCTATAAATAAATCATTAAAACAACCACAATGAATTCCAGTTCAGCTCAACATTGAGCGTATCTGTATGGTGAACGCAGGGTAGAGGATATAGTCTGATATTGGAAAGATTTTCTCTACCCTGATTTTTTTGTTACGCCCGTATGCCTTTAATCTTTCTTCACGCCGAGTACCCTGCCCGGTCCTATCTTAGTCCACGAAACATGCACACATATCACCCGTCATGGGCAATCAATTATCATCGCTTTGTGCTCCAGCAGGGTTTTCATGTGACAAGCTGCACCGTCTCTATTAGAATGACAAACAAGGTACTTTTACCCATCAACATGAAGCCAATCACTCAAATCATCCAGTTAAACTAAAGCCCAGTCTATGTTTGTTTTACTCAATATTGAAACCCTGCAGCCTGACATACTGAACCTGCCGGCCAACACCACCCATAAGCTCACCTTTAAGGTCGTTTTCACCATAAAAGATGTACCCGACACCTTCACGGGCATTGTGTTTGAAAATGCGTCCGGCGACTTGCAGTTAGATCATTTTAATAATCCCAGGGGCAACAGGCGTAAGGTAATCACCCTGAAGAATAAACTGGCACCGGGCTCTTTTGAGCAGATCAAGCAGGCGATATTTGCCACAAGCCGGGGAGAATCGGTCGCCTATCCTCAGCAATTAGATATACTTCAAAGACGCGCATCGGGCACACCAAGGGCCTGATCGCTCGCTGCGGATGCTGCCACATACATAATCTCATAATGACGCCGCTTCTCGCAGGCCACAGTGTCAGATGTTATAGCCAATCCCTGTACGGCTAAATAATCACGCAATGCATGCTGGCTGGTACTGGGACAAAAAATGTAATCGATCACGACATGCGGATTATTGCGCCTGATTGCACTAACAATATGAACCGTGCGCTCGCCACCCACCCCCGCCAGTATCACCAGGTGCCTTTGCCCGGCATCAAAATATATCTCACCAACATCCGCCGTGACCAGCGCGTGTTTACCGGTACTGAATGGCGCCAGCTTTGCTGCCAGCTGTTCTATGAT
>JAOUMO010000018.1 GCA_029881425.1 Gammaproteobacteria bacterium | reverse complement strand
GGCCAGTGGCAGTTTCAGCTTTGTTGGCCTGATGTCCGGTGCCTTTCTTGCCTTTTATGCCTATATCGGTTTCGAGGATATGGTGAATGTGGCGGAGGAGGTGAAGGACCCCCATATCACCATGCCACTGGCGATATTACTCTGTGTGGTGATTTCCTGTGGTCTCTATGCGGCGGTGGCGGTGACCTCGTTGATGATTCTAACGCCGGCCGAGCTGGCGGCGTCCAGTGCGCCACTGGCCGATGTCTACGTGCGTGCCACCGGTAACTCGCCGATCATTATTAGTGTCATTGGTATGTTTGCGGTAGTTAATGGTGCCCTGATCCAGATGATTATGTCCTCACGCCTGTTCTACGGTATGGCGGTGCGCGGCTGGTTGCCGGGTTTCCTGGGACGGGTACATGCACCGACACGGATCCCAATGAACAGCACATTGCTGGTACTTGTGTTAATATTCGCTGCAGCGATGATGTTGCCCCTGGTAACACTGGCGGAGTTGACCAGTTACCTGGTATTGATGGTGTTTGCGCTGGTAAACCTCTCGCTGCTTAAAATCAAGGAACGCGTGCCTCATCCCGAGGATATCAAGGTATTTCCCCTATGGATCCCGAAGCTTGGCTTTAGTACCGCCATGCTGTTGTTATTGTTTGAATTGATATCGAGCATTTTTTAAGAATGAACGGACTTTAATCATATTAATAATAAGTCGATTTTATGAAAATTATCCCCCAGGTCAGTTTGTTTTATATTGTTAGTTGTTGTCTTTTTAGCCCTGTCCAGGCAGAGCTCCAACTCGCATCGATTTCTGCCGATGACTTCCTCGGTGACATGCCGGTGGTATTATCGGCGACCCGTTTATCCCAGCCCCTGAGGGATGTGCCCGAGGCAATGACGGTGCTGGATCGTCGTACCATCGAGGCCTCCGGCGCACAGACCATCCCGGATGTGTTACGCCTGGTACCCGGCTTCCAGGTAGGCCAGGTGAACGGCAGTCGTGCTACGGCCACCTACCATGGTTTTAGTGATCGCTTTGCACGCAATATGGAAGTGCTGGTGGATGGGCGTTCGGTGTATGACGCCGGTTATGGTCTGGTGGCCTGGGCCGATCTACCACTGGCACTGGAGGATATCGAACGCATCGAGGTGATGCGCGGACCCAATGCCGCGGCGCACGGTGCCAATGCCTTCTCGGCGACGATTAATATTATTACTTACCATCCGCTAGAGCAGCAGGGTGTGTCCACTAATGTCACTCGCGGTAATCCCGATTCAAACAAAGTACTGATGAGTTATGCCGCTGTCGTGGATGATTTCGAGTACCGTATCAGCGCTCGTTATGATGATAACCGGGGCATAGAAACGCGATACGATGATTCCCGTACCCGTATGATCAGCTTCCGTGGGGATTACCAGCTGGATACCCGGGACAGCCTGTTTATGGCACTGGGTGCCAGTGAAGGTGAACGGGATGATGGCTTTGGCAGGGTGCCAACGGATGATCCCTTTGATGTCTATCAGCCCGAGCGTACGGTCGAAGATAATAATTCATTCCAGCAACTGCGATGGACCCGTAGCCTCTCGGTGGATAATGAATACAGTATCCAGCTATACCATAATCACCAGCATATCAGCGATGATTTTGAAACCGTATTGTTTTCAGAATTTGATGCGGCACTACCAACGGCCATTCAGTTATTATTTGGCCAGGATGACCAGCGCCTGAAGCTGGGTTACGGCCTGGATAGCCATCGTTATGACCTTGAGCTGCAGCATAAACTTAGATTAACCGATACCTTTCGCCTGGCCTGGGGTATGGGTGTACGCGTAGATAGTTCGTCGGACTTTGCATCCTATGGTAGTGATAAGGTTTTTAGTCGGCAGCAGTCGCGCCTGTTTATCAATGCCGAGTGGTTTGCCTTGCCACAGTTGGTATTGAATACCGGTGTTATGGTAGAAAAAGTCGAGGATCTTAGCAGCCAGTGGATGCCGCGACTGGCAGCCAACTATCATATCAACAATAACCATACCCTGCGATTTAGTATCAGTGATGCGATACGTATACCCACACTGCTGGAAGACCATGCCAACCTCTATGCTCGCTTCCAGGATGGTGCTGTCTTTGATTATGTGAGCAGCGGTCCGGACAATCTGAAGCCGGAGGAATTACGTTCGGTGGAGCTGGGTTATATCGCCAACTTTCCACAACTGGGCCTGAGCTGGGACCTGAAGTTTTACCGGGACAGACTCGAAAATCGGATTAATAATCCCAAGGATAAAACCTGTCTCGAGACGGCAGAGGCAGACAACAGTGCAGGCCTGGGTAATGTCTGTGACTTTTTTGCTAGCCAGGGCGTGGAGGCTTACCGTGGTGCCTTTATCACCGGTAATCATAGTGATGCAGAAATCGAAGGTTATGAAGTGGGGCTTAACTGGGACCTGACCGATACCACCTGGCTGCGGGCTGCCTATGCCTATGCCGATGCGGTGACCGTGGAACCCGATAATATCAATCCACTGGAATTAAGGACCAAATATGACTACGTGCCGGACCTGACCTACAGCCTGCTGCTGGCCCACCGGTTCCCACAGGATATACAGCTCAGCGCCGCTTATTACCATATGGATGAGCTGGACTGGGCCGGTGAGGGTAATAATATACCGGCCTATCACCGGCTTGATATGCGCCTTGCCAAAACCTTTAAACTGGCAAAACTATCCGGCAAACTGGCCCTGGTAATGCAGAATATGCAGGATGAATACCTGGACTTCCAGGATGAAAATATAATGCGTAAACGCAGCTATGTGTCACTGGATCTGTTTTTCCACTAGCCCACTATTTCACGGTTTCATATTTTGTACAGCGGACTGTCATAAATCTGTAACAGTTTAGTCATTAAAATAAGCCCTGTTGTTAATCAGGATTAAGAATCAATGAGTGCAAAAACAGTGCTGGTGGTCGAGGATGACCACGATATCCGTGACATGCTGGTGTTTTCCCTGTCGCGTGCCGGTTACGCCGTAATCGAAACCGAGGATGCCGAGCAGGCCCTGGTCAAGCTCGGTAATATCCTGCCTGACATCATGCTGATTGACTGGATGCTACCCGGCATAGAAGGCCCTGAGCTGGTGCGGCGTATTCGTCGCGATGATCTAACCTGTAATATTCCCGTCATCATGCTCACCGCCCGTGGCGAAGAGACCGATAAGCTACGCGGTTTTGAAAACGGTGCCGATGATTATGTAACCAAACCGTTTTCACCCAAAGAACTGCTGGCCAGGATGAGGGCCCTGTTGCGCCGCAGCGGTAATGATGAAGCGGACGTGTTAAGTGTGAATGACCTGAGCCTGGATATGCAGGCGCACCGTTTTAACATTAAGAATGAAGAGGTCCAGGTCGGGCCGACGGAGTTTAACCTGCTGGTTTTCTTCCTTAAGCACCAGGACCGTGTCTATAGTCGTGAGCAGTTGCTCGACCTGGTCTGGGGACGCAATGTCTATGTTGAGGAGCGCACGGTTGACGTGCATATTCTACGCCTGCGAAAGCTGCTTTCTCCCTATGGATATGATAAGTTGATCCAGACGGTTCGTGGTTCTGGTTACCGGTTTTCAATTAAATGACGCACCTGGATACAGGTTCAGAGGACAGGGCATGCAGCCATACGACGAACAATTCAGCGTGTCTTTACTAAACAGTTATTTCTCCTATGTCTCAATCCTGGTCTAGCGAACTCTGGCGCCTGATTGTCGATACAGCCATCGGCTGGATTATCGGCCTGGTATTGGGCATTCCCCTGTGGGGCATAATTGTCGGTATGCTGGTGTATGTTTTTCTACTGGGCAAACGCCTGAGGCGATTTGAAAAATGGCTCAACCAGAGCCTGCATGAGCCCGATGAGTTTGGTGGCATTGTCGAAGAGCTGGCATTCAGGATTTACCGTATTCGCCTGCGTAGTAGAAAACGTAAAAAACGGCTTACCGAATTCCTGCGGCGTTGGCAGGACTCCGCGGGGGCACTGCCCGATGCTGCCGTGGTAATCGATCGTGATGGTGATATCGCCTGGTTTAACCAGACCGCATCGACCATGCTGGGGCTCAAGCCCTCGGACCAGTCACGACCTATCGTAAACCTGTTGCGTAATCCACGTTTTATCCATTTTCTAAAAGCGGGTGATTTTAGCCACCACCTTGAAATCGCCTCACCCCTGGATATTTCAAAAATACTCAGTATACGTATCAGTCCCTATGGTAATGGCCAGCTCATGATGCTGGTGACCGATGTTACTCACATACAGCGGCTGATGACCATGCGCCGTGATTTTATTGCCAATGTCTCCCATGAGCTGCGAACCCCGCTGACGGTGATCATGGGTTACCTGGAGACGCTTAAGGAGGATGAGAGCTGTGATCCGGATACGATTAAACAATACCTGGGGCGCATAGAGGCACCGGCGCTGCGCATGAAAACCCTGGTCGAAGATTTGCTATTACTATCCAGGCTGGATACAGGTGCCCCGACGGGGATACAGACCAGTTCGGTAATTAATATGTCGGCGTTGATAAAAACCATGGTAACGGATGCCGAGCAGTTGAGCCAGGGACAGCACAGGATTGTTGTCGATGTCGACGAGGAGTTACAGCTTAAGGGCATCGAGAAAGAAATTTACAGCGCCTGTATAAACCTGGTCACCAATGCGGTTCGTTACACCCCGGAGGGTGGTGAAGTTATTATCCAGTGGCTGGTGTATGGCGATGGCGCACGCTTTTGTGTGCGTGATAATGGACCGGGTATCTCAGCGGATCACCTGCCACGACTCACCGAGCGTTTTTATCGTGTCGATGTGGGGCGTTCACGTTCCAGTGGTGGTACCGGGCTTGGGCTGGCGATTGTAAAGCAGGTGTTACGACGCCACGATGCGGAATTGCATGTGGACAGTGAATTGGGCAAGGGGACAGAGTTTTGCTGTTTCTTCCCGCAGGCGAGGGTGGTCTTTTCCGGGCAGTCGATGTCTACAGCGGGTTGAGTGTTGGACATAAAACAGGTATCAGGAAGGCCATTATTTTCATATGTCTGGATGTTCCTGATATTTAAAATTAAAAAGATTAGTCCGCAAATAAACGCGAATTTACGCAAATAAAACCAAAAACATTACGCACTTGTAATACCTGGGTGGTAAGTAAGAAAATCCGTTGTGTTCATTCGCGGATTATTTTTATATTGTCAGCGTTATTGCGCTTTATCGGCGCAGCTAACACAATATTCGGCATAGGGTATCGCATCAAGGCGTTGTTCAGGTATAGGGCTGCCACAGCTCGGGCAAATGCCATAATTGCCGGCTTTTATACGTAGCAGGGCGTTATCAATTTGCATCACGGCCTGTTTGGCATCATCATCAAGAGCATCCAGTACGTCATCGTTTTCCCGTTGTGTCACCTGTTCGGCGAAATCCTTTTCAACGGCCTGTTCGGTATGCCAGGTTTCTTTATGGATCGCATCCCTGCGGCTCATGTAGTCTGCACGTAAGGTTTTGAGTTTCTCTTCAATCTTGTTTATGGATTGCATGATAATGGTCCGTCCTGTTTATTTAGTGATTATTTTATGATGATGGCGTACAGGTCGTCCTTGTGCTTGAGGCGTTTCTTTTTCAGTCCTTCAATATATTCGTCAGAGGTGTTTTCTACGCCTTCCTCGATGCGTCTTACCTCGTGATCCAGTGTATGGTATTCATTAAATAAACGTAAAAAATGTTTATCGGACAATTTCAGCTCATGGATGCGGTCTTTGTGTTCTGGGAATTCATGGATAAGGTCATGTTTTTCAATTTGCATTTTGTTTGCCCTGGAATTATTTAAGTTTCTTGTTTTAAGCTGCGATATATTATTTGATGTGCTAAATAACGAAGCCCTAGGTGGTTATTGTGTTTAACAATACTGATCCCTCGTCATAAGCATAGACCTATGGATGTGGTTTGTTTTTGATGCAGCACAAACTTGGTGCATTTTAGTTGTTATGGAGCAATAAGAATCAGTAAGGAGCGTGCTCTGATTTAGGGTGTGGGTACAGCTGTTTGTTTATATCGAAGGTGGATTGATTAACATGTTTTCTGCTTCGTCAACTGTGACGGGTGGGGAAAAATAATAGCCCTGTATGTTGTGGCAGCCCAGTTCATTTAATATCGTTAACTGCTCTATTGTTTCCACGCCCTCTGCAATAATGTCCATATTGAAGTTTTTTGCCACTGCAATGATAGTTTTAATCATGCCGATATGCTCGGCACCCGTTTCGAGTTTCGAAACAAAGCTGCGGTCGATTTTAAGGGTGTCGAACGGGAAATTATGCAGGTAACTAAGTGAGGAGTAACCGGTACCAAAATCATCAAGGTATAGACGAATATTCCTGTTCTTCAGGTCCATGAGTATCTGGGCGGCTGTCTGGGGGTTTTCCATAAGGATACTTTCTGTTATTTCAAGGCGCAAGTTGCTGGTATCGAATGAAATGGATTTCATGTGGTTATCAACCTGCGCAATAAAATCTTTCTTGAGTAGCTGTATGGGTGATAAATTAACACTGATATAAAGTGATTCGTGCCCAGGATAACTGCTGTTCCATGATTTTATCAGCCTGCATGATTCCTGCAGTACCCAGAGGCCGATCTCATTAATAAGCCCTGTTTCTTCGGCTATAGGTATAAAGTCGACAGGGGAGATCAGGCCGCGTTCAGGGTTGTTCCAGCGCAGTAGGGATTCAAAACCCAGGATTCGTTTTTCAGAGGTGGAAATAATGGGTTGCAAATGAATACTGAATTCCTGGCGATCAAGTGCGCGCCGTAATTCAGTTTCAATATCCAGGGTTTTAACAGCAAGTGCATGCATTTTTTCATCAAAGACTTCGGTGTGGCCATTGCCTTTCTGTTTTGCTCGATACATGGCAATGTCTGCGTCGCGTAATAAGTCACTGGGTACAAGGTATGAAGTCATGCCAGGGACAATGCCAATACTGGTTGAGGTATAGACCTCATTGCGTTGTAGTTGCAGGGGGTTAATCAGGGCCTGGTGAATTCGGCTGGCCGTGCGGTAGGCTGCTGTAATATTGTCGATATCATCCAGCAGGATAGCAAATTCATCGCCCCCCAGGCGCGAGACGGTATCTATTTGGCGTACGCATTGCTGCAGGCGTTCAGCAACACTGACCAGTACCTGGTCACCTACTGTATGGCCAAGGCTATCATTGATATTTTTAAACCTGTCGAGGTCGAGAAATAAAACGGCGTAGGTATAGTCCTTCATTCGATTTTTCTGTTTGATACATTGTTCCAGTCGATCAACAAATAAGGTGCGATTGGGTAGCTCGGTTAGTTCATCATAGTAGGCGTAGTGTTGTAGTTTTTCTTCGTTTTCATGCTGGTTAATCATGTTGCCCAGCGTGTTTGCTATGGCATTAAGGAAATGTAGTTCCTCGTCATTTTTTTTATGTCCATAGTCCAGGTAAAGATTGAGAACACCCATCAGCCTGTCTGCTGATTTAATTGGAATACAGTAATGTCCATGTTCTTTCATGTTGTCATGTTGTATCTTGTGGTTGTCATTAATTGAGTTTGCAAATACTATTTGTTGCGTTGCGGCCGATTGACCACAAAGACAATCGTCATATTTTACTTCGCGACATTGTTCGAGGATGGTCTTGGATACGCCACGCTGTGCAGCCATGACTAGCCTGTCCGAATCCTTGTTAACAACAAATATCATGCCTATACCCTGTAGTGTTAGCCAGGGAGTCGACAGTATGACATCCAGTGATTGTTGCAGTTTTTCATTGAAGGCTATCGAGTAGGTTGATATTTCCAGAACGGATGCAATAACGCGCTGTGAGTGATAATCATTGTTAATTTTTGCAGCCGATTTCTTTTGTTCACTGATATCCCGTATAAAAGCGCTGAAGGTTGGTTCACCATGGATCTTTATGGGTGCAATAGTAAGTTCTATAGGGAACTCGCTGCCATTTTTCCTGAGTGCCGTTACTTCCATGCGGCGGGTTAATGCCGGACCCTGGCCCGTAGTGAGGTAGGTGTTTATACCTTTTAGGTGTTGTTCTCGGTATTGATGTGGAATTATGAGTTCGGCCAGTTTTTTACCAAACGTTTCCTCTGCTGACCAGCCGAAAATCTTTTCAGCCTGTGTGTTCCAGTCGGTGACCAGATCCTTTGCATCAATACTGATAATCGCATCCAGCGATGTGCTCAGGATCGCCAGTGTGCGCTCCTCATTTTCACCCAGTGCAATATAGGCGAGGTGATTTTCTATCATGCCCCGGTTGAGTTTGCTGCTCCCTAATAGTATGCCGGTTATGCCCAGCAGCCATAGCAGGCAATGACCTATGGCAATCTGCGCAATTTTTTTATCCGCTGACTGTTCTAGTTTTAGTAAAGGTACCGAGACACTGACACCGCCGGCAATATCACCTTCGCTGTATCCCTGTTGCTGGTGACAGTAAAGGCATTTTTCATTCATCGTTAATGCGCGGATAAGGCGAAGATAGGGATTGCCATTAATATCGGACACTTCGGTTATTTCGGTTGTTTTACTGCCTTTGGCCTCAAATAACTGGAGTGCACGCGCTTCCCAGGGGTCTGGGCTGTTATCCGGGTTGAGTGGGCGCAGGCTACTAATATGGCCCTCTACATTATTCTCCTGGTTTGCCATTTCATTAAATTTGCGCACCATCAGTGCCGGGTTCATCAGTGTCAGTACGCGTCCGGACGGGGTCGTAACATCCCTTTCGGGGAGGTAGGCTATGTAGGGGTCCGGCTGGGTTTCAGCAGTGACGGGCACATAGACACCACCGTGTTTTGTCGCCCATTGGCGAAAGGTAACGTCTTTGAAAAAATGGGCCTTTAGTTCGGAACTGGCCTGTTCCATGATGAGTGAGTGAACCTGTTGATCGTTCCACAAAAATGACCCGACGACCGATAATGACCACAAACCGATTATTATCAAACTCCATTTTTTTATCTTGATCTGGTGCGGTTCAATCGTGTAATCCCTGCCCGGGGATGATGTTGGTTGATTCTGTTGTGCCATTAGTGATTATTTTGCCATGCGGCAAATATAAATTTCCCCAAAAACTGATAATTAGATATTAGTCTATTTTTTATGATTTGTGATTTGTGAGTAATACAGCCAAATGACACATGATTCGGCCCTGGTCGTTTGGCCTCGCATTTTCGGGCATTTGTGACGTTAAATCGGCGGCTGTAGGTACTATTAAAACAGGCTATGCCGCGCTATTCACAAAATAGCCGGTGAAAGTGTGTGTGCCTGCACTTCGCGCAGGGCGGTATGTGGCCTGCTTTATGAAAGTGAAGATGCTCACCACAGTCATCGCAGGTGAGTACACCGGGCCCGGTAATCTCGCCGGTATGGTACTCTGCGCTTTCAGCGACTACTTTTAGTTTTGCCAGCTCAACCCGGGTCTGGTCGGCCGCCTGCTTAAACTGGTCGAGTAGAAAATCCTCGATAATGGCGGTGTCTATGGCGAGCCATTTTTTAAAATCGGAACCTGACTTTACCATGTAATTAGCTGCTTCCCTGAGATCCCGCTTCAGGTAATCCGATATTTTTACGGCCTCTTCTTCGGTAAGCTCGCCCAGTTCAGATAGTTTTTCACTGGTGTCATCTATCAGCTTATGCAGCACGGGGCCGGTCTTTTGCTTCAGTTGCCTGGCCTCTTCCATCGTCAGTTTAAGCAATCGTTCATAGGCCTCACCCATACCTTCGGTGGGGAATCGACCGCGAGACTGTTTGTTCATGGCATTTTCCTCCTGTTCCTTGGATTAAAATTACGCCAGTTGTTATGATATCGCTTTGATCTTCAACAAGAGTCAGGCCATATTTTTTGATGTGCTTATGCCGGGTTAGCTGGGTCCTGTCCTGGCTAACAACACACCAGGGCGTGATGTATTATTAATCCCGGTCTGCAGGTAGGGGCAGGCAGTACAATCTTTCATCTGCACGTAATGAATCTTTAACAGAATTGTCATATAACTCACCCATACTTGCCCGCAGTTAAATCAACTGGAGTAAAAACTGAATGAAATTCAATCGTATTGTTTCAGCTGTTGCGATGACTGCAATCACATCAGCCGCTGTAGTATTCACGGGTTCGGCTATGGCTGAAGCTAAAGTCGATGCTGGCCTTATGGATTACACCCGGGTTAGTGGTGTCTCGGGTAACCTGTCGAGTGTCGGTTCTGACACCCTGGCCAACCTGATGACCTTCTGGGCTGAAGAGTTCAAGCGCCAGTACCCTAATGTCAATATCCAGATCCAGGCGGCGGGTTCGTCTACAGCACCACCAGCACTGACCGAAGGTACGGCCACCCTGGGGCCCATGAGTCGCAAGATGAAAAATAAGGAACTGGAGGCTTTTGAGAAGAAGCATGGCTACAAGCCTACAGCCATCCGTGTCGCTATCGATGCACTTGCGGTTTATGTCAATAAAGATAACCCGGTTAAGGGTATGACCATCCCTGATGTGGATGCGGTCTTCTCAGCCACACGTAAATGCGGTGCCGTAGCCGATATTACTAACTGGGGTGATCTGGGCCTGAGCGGTTCTTGGTCCAAACGTCCTATCCAGTTGTATGGTCGTAATTCTGTATCTGGCACCTACGGTTACTTCAAGAAAAAGGCCCTGTGTAAGGGCGATTTCAAAAATAACGTGAATGAGCAGCCCGGTTCGGCCTCTGTGGTCCAGTCGGTGGCGACTTCGTTGAACGGTATCGGTTATTCGGGTATTGGTTATAAGACATCCGGTGTCCGTGCGGTGCCCCTGACTAAAAAACCAGGCAAGCCCTTCATCGCAGCAACGGCTGAAAATGCGGTGAATAAAACCTACCCGCTGTCACGTTACCTGTATGTGTACGTAAACAAGCACCCTAACAAGCCATTACCACCACTGGAACGTGAGTTTGTTAAGCTGGTGATGTCTAAAGCGGGTCAGCAGGTGGTTGTTAAAGACGGCTACATCCCGCTACCTGCCAAGGTAGTAGAAAAAGAACTGGCCAAGCTTAACTAAGATTGGCCCGTTCCATGAAAAAGCCGCCCCCGGGCGGCTTTTTTTTTGTGAAAAGCGTAAGATTAGTCCGCAAATGAACGCGAATTAACGCAAATAGAAAAAAAACAGTTTTGCTGCTGTTGTACCAATTAAACATTCGCGTGTATTTGCGTTCATTTGCGGACCGATGCTTTTATCTTTTTTTCAGCCACTCCAGTTGTTGTCAGAAAGGACAAGCCAATAGTCGTAAAAAACGATTTTGGCTTATTTTTCTTCTTGTAACATTACTGTCATAAAACAGACATAAAATAGCAAAATGACACAGAAAAGTATAAAAGCCCGCTCCTGGCAGCAACGTAGACGCGCACTGATCGACACCCTGGCCGCGAGGATTATTGGTCTTGGTGGAGTGAGTGTGATCTTTGCCATCGTGCTCATCTTCTTTTACCTGCTGTGGGTGGTCGCGCCCATTTTTAGTTCCCCCGAGGTTAAATTTGTCTCGCAGTTCACGTTACCCGAGATGTCCGATGCCAGCAGTGTCTATACCGCAGTAGAGGAGAGTGGCCACCTGGGGCTGCGTCTTTCATCTGCCGGTGAACTGCTCTTTTTCGATATGGACAAAGGCCTGCAGGTTAGCCGCGAGAGCATAGAGTTACCTGGTGATACGGTCATTAGTCGTGTTATAGAGATCAACCCCTCCGGGCAGACGCTGGCGCTGGCGCTGGATAATGGTGGTGTGGGATTTATCAGCATCCAGTATCGTGTCTCCTTCGTCGGCGACCAGCGTGAGCTGACGCCCATGATCGACTACCCCTATGGTGAGTCATTCCTCGAACTGAAAGATATCAATAGCATCGCCCATATCAACGTCGTGAAATCGGATAGCAAGCTGTTACTTGCGGTACTGGATACAGACGGCCAGCTATTGCTACAGCATTATGAAATCGAGGAGGGCGATGAACTGGCAGAGCCCGAAACGGAGGCGGTGCTGGAGATTGACGGCCCTGTTGATTATTTATTGATCAGTCCGGGGGGTAGCTGGATGTATCTGGCCAGCAAAAATGGCCAGATTGCCTACTACGATATCAGTGACCTGGAATCGGTCGAGCAGGTCGACCAGATGAGCCTGACAAAGCCAGGACAGTCACTTACCCAGCTCACCCTGTTGCTCGGTGGCGTCTCCCTGCTGGCAGCGGATGAAACGGGCCTGGTACAGCAATGGAGCCTGCAGCGGGATGAAAAAAATCAGCATCGTCTGAAGGAGATTCGTGACTTCCAGGCCTCGGCGACACTGGCCTACCTGTTACCCGAGAAGCGTCGTAAGGGCCTTGTTGGGATCGATCAGGCGGGTAATATCCTGCTCTACAATACCACGGCAGATCGCCTGATGCTGGATGAAAAACTGCTGGATGTGCCTGCGTTACGGGCGAGTTTATCGCCACGTGCCGACATCCTGCTGGTTGAGTCGGTCGAGCGGCAGTACTTTACCTACCACATCGAAAATCCACACCCCGAGCTGTCCTGGCAGTCACTCTGGCAGGAGATGGTCTACGAGGGTTATTCGGAACCTAAATTTATCTGGCAGTCATCATCAGCTGATAATGATTTCGAGCCAAAATTTAGCCTGGCACCCCTGGCCTACGGTACCTTGAAGGCCGCCTTTTATGCGATGATGGTTGCGGTACCACTGGCGATTATGGGGGCTATCTACACCGCCTATTTCATGTCACCAAGAATGCGTGGTTTTGTTAAGCCCAGTATCGAGATCATGGAGGCCCTGCCAACGGTTATCCTCGGTTTTCTTGCCGGCTTATGGTTTGCGCCCATCGTCGAAGAAAACCTGCTGGCCATACTCTCGCTCTCTTTTGTCTTCCCGGTGGGTATGATGGCCTTTGCCTGGCTCTGGCAGTCGGCACCGAGATCCATCCACCGACTTGTACCCGATGGCTGGTATTCGGCGGTGTTGATGCCGGTGGTTATCCTGCTGGTCTGGCTGTCCTTCGAGCTGGCCCCTGTATTTGAGGCGGTGCTGTTTAATGGTGATATCAAGATCTGGTTAAAGCAAGAACTGGGCATCAGTTATGATCAGCGTAATTCACTGGTCGTCGGCATTGCCATGGGCCTGGCCGTGATCCCCACTATTTTCTCGATTACAGAAGATGCGATTTTCAGTGTGCCCAAACAATTAACAACCGGCTCACTGGCGCTCGGTGCCACGCCCTGGCAGACACTCACACGGGTAGTATTACTTACCGCCAGCCCGGGTATTTTTTCTGCGGTGATGATTGGCCTCGGGCGTGCCGTGGGTGAAACCATGATCGTACTTATGGCTACGGGTAACACGCCCATCATGGACATGAGTATCTTCGAGGGTATGCGTACCCTGTCGGCCAATATTGCAGTGGAGCTCCCCGAGTCCGAACTGGACAGTACGCATTACCGTATCCTGTTCCTTGCGGCACTGGTGTTATTTGCGGTTACCTTTATTTTCAACACCATGGCCGAAGTGGTCAGGCAGCGACTACGTAAACGTTACGGTAGTCTTTAAGGCGCCCTTGAGATTGATACAGTGAATAAAACATCAAACAATAATTTTAAATTCTGGTGGCAAAGCGGTGAACCCTGGATCTGGCTGACGGCGGGTGCGGTGAGTATCAGCATGGTTGTCGTGTTTGGCCTGCTGGGCATGATCGCGGTGCGCGGCATGAGCCATTTCTGGCCGGCCGACATCGAGCAAATGACCTACCAGAGCATCGATGGTGAACAGAAACTCATTGGTGAGCTGATTGAATCAGAATTTATCAAGCGTGAGCGCTATCTCGAGTCAGGACTGGGTACAGTGCCCGAGTCGCAGTTAGAGGTCAAACGCTGGTTATTGAAAACCGGTAACCGGGGTATTTTAAGCTCTGATTTTCGCTGGATAGATGACCACAATATTAAAGGCCGTGAAACACCGGATCAACTGATTGTCGTTGAACGTGTCGAGTGGGGTAACTTTTACGGTTACCTGAAACAGGTCAACCAGCAGGGTGAGCTACAGGCTGAGGGTGATGCCGCATGGACCGAACTCGAACAACGTATACAACGTGTAACTAAATTAAGGGATGAACTTAAGGGTCTGGAAAAAGGGGATATAGGCGCTATTAACTATCAGCTCGAGCGTTTACGTCTAAAACGTAAGTCGCTGGCCTTAAAAGGACTGGATACCAAAGATAATTTAGCGGCCATAGATGTTGAAGAAAAACAGCTGGATCAGGACTACGAACAGTTAAGGGAAAAATTACAGAAACTGCACCATGATCTGGAAAGGGACAGTGCGGTATTCGTGGTTATGGATGGCCGGGAAATTACTATACCACTGGTAAACGTGGTGTCGGTATTAAAGCCCAACAGCATGAATGTGTTTCAGAAGCTGGGACATTATTTTGTTGCCTTCATGAACTTCATGAGCGATGACCCAAGGGAGGCCAACACCGAGGGTGGTGTGTTCCCGGCTATTTTCGGCACCGTGATGATGGTATTGCTGATGTCCGTGCTGGTGACACCACTGGGTGTCATCGCGGCACTGTATTTACGCGAGTATGCACGCCAGGGGCCGATGATCCGCCTGATCCGTATTGCGGTGAATAACCTGGCCGGTGTGCCTTCGATAGTCTATGGTGTTTTTGGTCTTGGCTTTTTTGTTTATTTTCTCGGTGGTAACCTCGATCAGTTATTTTTCCCCGGGGCACTGCCGGCTCCGACCTTTGGTACACCGGGCCTGATGTGGGCATCACTGACCCTGTCACTGCTCACCCTGCCGGTGGTGATTGTATCTACAGAAGAAGGTCTGGCGCGTATACCCGGTAGCCTGCGTGAAGGTAGCCTTGCTTTAGGCGCAACCAAATTTGAAACCCTGTGGAAAGTTGTTTTGCCGATGTCCAGCCCGGCGATTATGACCGGCCTGATCCTCGCCGTGGCACGTGCCGCGGGTGAGGTAGCACCTTTAATGTTAGTTGGTGTAGTTAAACTGGCGCCGCAGTTACCGATGGATGGTAATGCGCCCTTTATGCATCTCGAACGCAAGTTTATGCACCTGGGTTTCCATATTTATGATGTCGGTTTCCAGAGCCCGAATGTAGAAGCGGCAAGACCGCTGGTATATGCCACTGCCTTTTTACTGGTGCTGGTTATCGTATTGTTGAACCTGTCTGCCATCATGTTACGTAATCATTTGCGTGAGAAATACAAGGCACTGGATCATTAATAACCCGGCGTAGTTTGTCGAGTGAATAACTTTAAAATTGAGTAATAGATTATGAGCAATCAGGTAAAGACCCATGGTATTGATACCTCGATATTGTCGTCGGGCTTGAAACATTTGCGCCTTGAAGATGAAGACATTTGCCTGGAAGTCAATGACCTGCAGCTTCATTACGGTGAAAAACAGGCGTTACAGGGGATCAATTTAAAAATCCCACGTAAACGCGTGACGGCCTTTATCGGCCCCAGTGGTTGTGGCAAGTCGACCCTGTTACGTTGTTTTAACCGTATGAATGACCTGGTGGACAGCGCGCGGGTGGATGGTGAAATTTTACTCGACGGTGAAGATATCTATTCACCCGATGTGGATATTTCAACCCTGCGTCGCCGCGTCGGCATGGTGTTCCAGCGTCCCAACCCCTTCCCGAAAACCATTTATGAAAATGTCGCCTATGGCTTACGCCTGCAGGGTATAAATAAACGGCATATACTCGATGAACGTGTTGAATGGGCGCTAAAAAGTGCAGCACTCTGGGGTGAAGTAAATAATCGTTTAAATGATAGTGCGCTGGGTTTGTCCGGTGGTCAGCAGCAGCGACTGGTGATTGCCCGTGCCATAGCGATCAAACCCGAAGTGCTGTTACTCGACGAGCCGGCATCGGCACTTGATCCGATATCGACATTAAAAATTGAAGAACTGATTTACGAACTTAAATCAGATTATACGATTGTCATCGTTACCCATAATATGCAGCAGGCAGCGCGTGTATCGGATTACACGGCCTTTATGTACATGGGCGATATGATCGAGTACGGTGCAACGGATAAGTTATTCACCAATCCTGCAAAGAAACAGACAGAAGATTACATTACCGGTCGTTATGGTTAATGGTCACATATAAAATTATAGGATAACAACATGAGTGCGCATATTTCACAACAATTTAACGCGGAACTTGACCTGGTCCGTAGCCAGGTAATGACCATGGGCGGGCTGGTGGAAAACCATGTGCAAAGTGCCTGCACTGCACTGGTCGAGGGTGATGTGGCGCTGGCCGAACAGATTGTTGATGATGACTTTAAGGTGAATGCGCTGGAAGTTACCATCGATGAACAGTGCACTAATATAATTGCACGTCGCCAGCCCACGGCCGGTGACCTGCGCCTGGTGATGATGATTGTCAAAACCATTACCGACCTGGAACGCATTGGTGATGAAGCAGAAAAAGTGGCGAAGATGGCACGCGAACTGGCTGAACTAGGTGAATCAAAAGAACAGTACACCGAGATTCGTCACCTCGGCGAACATGTGCGAAAAATGCTGCACGATGCGCTCGATTCTTTTGCGCGTATGGATGTTGAATCTGCGATACATGCTGCGGCAGAAGATAAACAGGTCGATGAAGAATACGAGGCCATAACGCGCCAGTTAATTACGCGTATGATGGAAGATCCGCGTAGTATCCAGCGTGGCCTGAATATTTTATGGGCCGCTCGCGCGCTGGAGCGTATCGGCGACCATGCAAAAAATATCTGCGAATATGTGATTTATCTGGTTAAGGGCAAGGACGTGCGTCACGTAACACTGGAACAGATGAAAAAAGAAATCTTGAAATAATACTTTAAAGTTAATATGAAGCATCCAGCGTGATCTTAATCCATATTAAACGAAGTGTTTATTAGTTGTCTGATCTTTTATTAGCTCTGTAATTTAATTCCAGGCAGATTTTATCTGACTGGGATTAAATGCAGGTGGTTGAATTTAATCACTGCTAAAACGCATTCATTTTTCGCATCATTCAGGTTATTTTACTGGCATGCAGTAACGAATTTTGCAGAACGTCCCTTGCATAGATTTGACTCAAATTTTTCAACTGGTTTTTCTATTGTTTCAGATTTTTGTTGTTCTTTCAGACGGTTTCTTTCTTCTTGTTGTTTAATGCGTTGTTGCTCCTGTTGTTGTCTTTTTTGTTCAGCCGCTTTCTGTTTTTTTATGCGTGCAGCGGTTTCCTGTTGTTGACGTTCGGCTTTGTAAGCGCGCTGTCTTTCAAGGCGTTCAGTTTCCTGTTGTTTTTTGATTTGCTCCTGCCTTTTTGTGTCTTCAATCTGCTTTTGGTTATTGAGGTGGTTCGTAATACTAAAGATTTCTTCTTCTGCTCCTGTGATGCCCTTCATTTTCGCTTTCTTGAGATAAGCCAGGGCATTGTTCAGGTCTTTTTTTACGGCAATACCTTCACTGAGCATGATTCCCATTAATAGAAGTGCCTCTCCATCACCTGAACGAGCCTCTTTATCCAGGGATAGAAGCCAGGCTTTGTGTTGATTGTTAAAGCCCTGTTTTTTTATTTCGAGATAGGTAAGGCGATTAATCGCGGCCTTGTTATCCTGTTCGGCCGACCGGGTATACCACTCTATTGCTTTATTAATATCTTTTCCGATGCCGCGACCGCTCTCATACATGGTGGCCAGTTTGTACTGCGCGGGTGCATTACCGTTTCTGGCCAGTTTTTGCTGGAAATCAAATATGCCGGAATCAAAGCCCGCTGCATAGGATGTAGTCATGCAAAGGCAAAGGATAAGTCCGCTTATAGAATGTAATTTTATCACCTGTATATGCCTTTTTTAGAAGATAACATCTACAGCTAAACTGATGATGTCAAAACTATCACCATCCGTTGGCAAGGTAGAGTTAAGACCTGTACTGCCATCTTGTGGAGTAACCTGTTTGTATTCAAATTTCATATCGATATTGTTATCGATGTCATAGCGTAATCCCAGTGCTGTCGATTCCTGCTTGTTAGGAGCAGCTGCTCCCGGGAGGAGTGGATCGGGAAGGTTGCCCGTGTACACATCCCCATCAGAATTTGCGAGTGTGATAAAAGGCTGGTATTTGCCCATCTGGTAACCCAGGGTGATATAAAATCCAGTCTGGTCTGGAAATAATGCACGTGTTTCACCGTCTACTTTTGTTTTTACATATTCGGTATAACCAATAAAACCATCCAGGTCCCATGACATGCCCAGTGTGTACATCAGTGCACGGTCATTTTGATCTACATCGATCGTGCCCGCTGCGGTTTCAATTTGTACCTGTACTTCCGGGCTGATTGCGCCTGCACGAAATGTAAAGTCCCTGGTATCCAGCTGAAAATTGATACCATAACCATCCATTGCGCGGAACAAGGTTAGTGCATTAGGTTGTACCTGTGCTGAACCAATAAAAAACTGTGAGGTTAATTTAGCTGCCTGGCCAATGTGTGAAACATATAGCCACTCCAGACCCAGGAAATTTTTCATTGGATTATTGGCATAGACTTCTTCAGGTGGGCGTATCCATGGGTAAAGCGAACCCACGGTAATGTAGTCAGATAGCAGGAAGGTGGATAGATTAAGTTTACCTGCTCGAATATTACTTTGATTATTCAATTTGTAACTTAGATAGGCCCATTCTGCTTCTATATTAAAATTGTTTTTGTCACTCGTGGCCAGGAGCTGTGCTGCACCCTTGAGTTGTTTCGTGGCATCTATTGTTATATTTAAGCCGTAGTGAGAGTCATTCTCCAGGCTGATATGGTTATTAATGCGATTAAGATAGGTTCCATCGTCATTAGTGCTGCTGGCAAAACCTAGCGTCATGAAGCTGTTTATTTCTATATCATTTGCAGCCTGTACAGTTGATAGCGCCAAAGCACTAGTCAAAGTAAGGATTAATCTTTTCCGATTGATAAGCATAGCAGCTCCCGATGCGTTTATTTCTTTGTTACATCTGATGCTAGTTTATGATTTACTATATTGCTATATTATGAATAGCTTAATCGTATTGTTTTGGATAAACGGTATATCAATTAACCCAAACGAATGAGTTGTATCTATGGCCGGGCAGGGAAGGTTAAAGCATATTGAGTGATTTGCTCAGTATCTCAGTCTATGAATTTCCTATGTTGCGAATCAGGCCGTTGTGGAAAGTTTATGGCACACTTGCATTAACATGATATTTGTAGCCAAACCTATCTAGATAAAAAATCGAGGTGTAGAACTATTTTATAGAATAGATATTGTCCAGGCGAAGCTACCTGTTCTTAAATATCTAAAATTACGAAGTGTCGCTTTCGGAAATACTTTCTCTGATTATTAGTGCGTGCTGCACTCCCTGCTTAACAGGTACTCCTGTGCAAAGTCTTTCATATCCTGGTAATCCGGTTCGCTGAGGCCGGTGTATTCAAAAATGGCTCTGGCAATTTGTGGCCACTCATGATCCTCCTCGGTCCAGTTTAACTGGATGCCAGGATTGGCAATACTTTCTGCCAGCTTTAACACGGCTAACAGGGGTGTGAGTTTGTCGGGGTTCGTCAAAATAGCGAGGTCATGATGATCGCGGATAGCGTCACATATGTTCTCGGGAAGATGCCAGTTGAGTGCAATGTGATAGCCGATCATGGCATGGTTAATCTCGAAATATTCAGATTCGATATCGGTAATACTGCGCTTCTGATTCTGGTAAGCAGCCCCCATGGCTTTGGGATAGGCGTGTTGGTGTTTCTGTACCAGCAAGGGCAGTGCGGCATCTTTAAACAGGCCCAGTGTATAGGCGGCATCCGCTTCACAGTTATCCAGCTGTTTACTGATTTCAGCACTAATGACGGCAATGTCCGATGCGTTGTCCCAGAAATAATCCGTATCAAAGCCATCGATTTTTCCGATAGCATTTTTCAGGCCCATACTGCCAACAATATTCACCACGTGTTTTATGCCGAGTAGCATCACTGCCTGCTCAATCGAGGTAACCTTATTTCGTAAGCCAAGAAAGGGTGAGTTTACTGTTTTGATAATGCCACTCGAAATACCGATGTCCTGGCTGACAATGTGGGCAATTTCCCGCAGCTCGGGCGAGTCCTTGCGCATCTCTTCCTGTACGGCCAATAGTGCCCTGGGACGAGGCGGAATGGTGATACCTTTTAATGCCTTTTCTACCTGGGACGGGTCAAACTCGGTACTTGTATTTGTCATGCTACTCCCTAACAGGCCGGGTATAGTTTATCTAAGAAAATCCTGACTTTATCTGTGGGATTATAGATGGATTCTGCCAATAGTTTCAGCGGCTAGCCTGGATTATGCTGTGCCAGAAAATCCAGTATCTCGATGGGGTGCTGGATTTTTTTTGTGGCGCCCCAGTCATCGGTGTTTTCTGCATCATCAATATAGCCATACATGGCAATCAGGGTTGGCATACCCGCGCGATTACCGGCCTCGATATCACGCCGTGCATCACCCACGTAAAGGCACTCAAAGGGTTTGCTGCCAGCGGCCAGGCAGGCATGGTAGATAGGCTCGGGGTGGGGCTTGCGGTTGCGCGTGGTATC
>JAOUMO010000017.1 GCA_029881425.1 Gammaproteobacteria bacterium | reverse complement strand
CGGTTGATTACCTGCTGAAACCCATCAAACAGGAACGCCTTGAGGACTCACTCCAGGCTGCAAGGCGCCTCACCCGGCCACAGCTGCAGGAACTCAAATTACCCGATGACAACTCGTCGGTGCGGAGCCATATCTGTGTAAAAATTCGAGGCTCACTGGAACTGGTACCGGTCGAAAATATCCGTTACCTGATGGCCGACCACAAATACGTTACCTTGCGTACCAACAGCCACGAACACCTGATTGAAGAATCCCTCAAGTCCCTGGAAGATGAATTCAGCCATATCTTTACGCGGATTCACCGCAATGCCCTGGTTGCTGACCAGTACATGCTGGGACTGGAAAAAAATAGTGAAGGTCATTGCGTCATCCTGATCCGGGATATTAATGACAAGCTCGAGATTTCCCGCCGCCATTTACCCTTTGTCAGGAAAAAAATCAAAAAGCTTTCAAATGGCTAGTAAAGCCAGCTCACAATAATTACTTCACATCCTTGATCTAACGAATATCCTGCATAGTATCCATTCCATCATCCACCCAACCGGCTAAAGAATTACACATTAATTAATGCTAAAATGCCGCAAACAATTTCCTGGATAGGCCGCTATGCCCAAACCCATTCGTATCGCCACCCGCAAAAGTCCCCTGGCCCTGTGGCAGGCAGAGGAAGTGACGCGCCAGTTAAAACACTACCACCCGGGTATAGAGGTGGAACTGGTGAAAATGACCACCAGGGGTGACAAGATCCTCGATGCGCCCCTGGCCAAAGTCGGCGGCAAGGGCCTGTTTGTAAAGGAACTGGAGCAGGGCATGCTCGATGGTGATGCCGATATCGCGGTACATTCAATGAAAGATGTGCCCATGGCCTTTCCGCCTGGCCTGCACCTGCCCATCATCATGCAACGGGAAGACCCGCGTGATGCCTTCGTCTCTAATAACTTCAGCAGCCTGGACCAGTTACCCGACAATGCCCGTATCGGTACCTCGAGCCTGAGACGCCAGCTACAAATTATGGCCACTATGCCCGATGCGGAGATGCTCGACCTGCGTGGCAATGTCAACAGCCGCCTGCAAAAGCTGGATAATGGTGAATACGATGCCATCATACTGGCTGCCGCCGGCCTGATACGGCTTGGCTTTGAAGACCGTATCCGTTCGCGCATAGAACCCGAACAGAGCCTGCCCGCCATAGGTCAGGGCGCTGTTGGTATTGAATGCCGCGAGGATGACAGCCGCATCATGGATCTGCTTGCTCCCCTGAACCACGAAGAAACCCACATTCGCCTCAGTGCCGAGCGTGCCATGAACCTGCGCCTTAATGGCGGTTGCCAGGTACCCATCGCCGGCTACGCAACACTGCAGGATAATGAAATTTACCTGCGCGGCCTGGTCGGCCGGCCCGATGGCTCGGAAGTGGTACGTGATGAAATCCGTGGCCCGGCGTCACAGGCTATCGAACTGGGTAATACCCTGGCCGAAAGACTACTTGCCAGGGGCGCTGATACCATCCTGCGGGAACTGGGAATCCTGCATTGAGCCAGCCCTTACCCGGCTCCCTCGAACATCTTGGTGTACTGGTCACGAGACCGGCACACCAGTCACAACAGCTCATCCAGTACCTGACAGATGCCGGCGCCACCGTCATTGCCTTCCCGGCGATTAAAATAGTCCCCATCACTCTCGACGCCAGCAGCCTGCAGCACCTCCAGGGCCTGCAGGATTACCAGGTTATTATCTTCATCAGTGCCAATGCAGTTGAATATGGCCTGAAACACATCCAGCAGAAACTACCCTGTACTGGCCAGCACATAGCGGCTATAGGTACGGCAACCCGTCAGGCACTGCATCATCACCAACTCAGTGTTGATTTAAATCCAACGGGCGGCTTTAGTACGGAAAACCTGCTTGAGCTTGATGCCCTGCAGGCGGACAATATAGGTCAACAGAGGATATTAATTATCCGCGGAAAAGGCGGGCGGGAGGCGCTGGCCACTACACTGCGTCAACGTGGTGCTATAGTGGATTATGCCGAGGTCTATGAGCGCCGTGTGCCCGAGGCCGATATACAACCTATAATCAGGCTATGGGCCGACGGGCAAATACAGGTTATCACTGTCAGTAGTAATGAAATACTGCAAAACCTGTATCATATGGCAGGTACAGACGGTCAGCATTTATTACGCCAGATCAACCTGGTTGTACCCGGCCAGCGCTGTGCGCAGCTGGCCACGAAACTTGGATTTAGCAGCACCATTGTCATTGCCGACTCGGCAACGGATGATGCTATGTTGCAGGCAATTAAACACTGGTATAAACAAAATTTTAAAAAGGCTTAAAATATCATCATGGCAGATAACGCACCAGGTACCGACGATGCAATTGAATTAGTTGTCGCTGATACGACTAGCAAAACAAAAAAATCGACCCGCCTCTCGATTGTCTTTCTTTATATCTTATTCATTGCCCTTATGTCAGTCACTGGTGCCGCCACCTATTATTTCTGGCAACAACAACTACTCGAGCAGAAAAATCACCAGGATCAACAGACTGAACTGACCCGGCTAGAACAGCTGCTTAACAAAAACCAGTCCGCCATCCTCACACTCAATCCAGAACTGGAAGCTAATCGTCAGGCAATAGAAAAACTCCAGCAGGAGCAACAGCAACTGGTAGCAATTTCCTCAAAGGCCATAGAGACAACAAACCGTAATCAGCGCGGCTGGATAATGGCTGAAATAGATTACTTATTGCAGATCGCTAATCGCCGCTTACAGATAGGCCGTGATATCAATAGCAGTGTTGCCGCACTCGAGGCTGCCAGCAAACGCCTGCTTGATCTTGCCGACATGAGCCTGTTCCCGGTTCGAAAACAACTCTCCATAGACATTGCCAAACTCAAGGCACTACACCAGGTCGATATCAACGGCACGGCGCTGGCTATTGACCAGATGATTAATCACCTCAATCAACTACCCTTTAAAACAGTACAGGATGAAGTTGAGACGCAACTTAATTCAGCGCCGGAAACAACCCAGGATGCAGCCGCCGAGAAAAACCTGGTTGATTCCGTACTGGATACCGTGATGAAAATAGGTGACATAAAAATCCACCAACGTAGTATCCAGCCAGCCAGCTCAACACAACAGCAGCAACAGATAGAACAGTTATTACACACCCACCTGCTTTCCGCGAGACTGGGTATACTGCGTTATGACCAGGCACAATTTTCGAACGATATAAATATTACGCGCCAGTTACTGCATTTACATTATAAAGCGAGTGATAATCGTGTTGCACAAATGATTAAGGACCTCGATGATTTTTCAAGCCTGATACTTAATCCAGACTTGCCTGATATTACTGGCGCATGGAATATGCTGCATAACCCAGGCACCCAGTCGCAACCGTCATCGGCCGACAAAAAATCGGAGGTGCAATAATGAAACGTTTTTTGCTCGCCTTAATTATCGCTACAGTACTTGCGGTTAGCATAGGCCTTATGGCGCAATATTATGGCCCTGGCTATGTGGTGCTGAGCTTTGCCGATATAAGTATTGAAACATCCTTAATTTTCATGCTGGGTTTTATCGCCATTGCCTTCTTCCTGTTTCACTATTTAATTCGCGTGCTCTCCATCCTTTTACATATCCCTAATCTATTAGGCCTTAAATACTCACACCGACAGGCAGAAAAATCACGTAACGCGCTTATCAAGGGCCTCATAGAAATGTCTGAAGGCCGTTTTTCACAGGCAGAAAAAATATTGCTCAAGCAGGTCATCCACAGTGATACGGCTTTACTTAATTACCTGATGGCAGCCCGTTGTGCGCAACTCCAGGGCGCTTATGATCGTCGTGATGAATACCTTCGTCTGGCACATGAAACTACGCCCTCTGCCGATATTGCCATTGGTATTACCCAGGCCGAACTTCAAATTGCACATAAACAAAATGAACAGGCACTGGCGACACTGAACCACCTGCAATCCATTTCTCCCAAACACGGTTATGTAAAGAAACTACAGGCCAGGGTTTATGAACAACTGGATGACTGGGAAAATCTTGAAAAACTACTGACCGATGTGCGTAAGCAACATATTATCAGTGACGATAAATTACTCGCTATCGAGATAGAAACCTACACCGGTTTATTTAATAAATACCTTAAATATAATAACGACCAGCAGATCAAATCAACCTGGCAGAAAATGCCAAAACACCTGAAGCAAAATCCTGATCTACTTGAATTATATATTAACCACCTGGTTTCTATTGCGGGGGATGATGAGGCTGAAACACTCATCAGGCAGTATCTATCTCACCACTGGCAAGATTCCCTGGTACTGCTCTATGCCCGTTTAAATACCAGTAAACCTTTACAGCAACTCGAAACAGCTGAAACCTGGTTACTCAATAATGCACGTAATGCTGCCCTGCTACTCGCACTCGGCAAACTCTGTATCAAGACCGAATTCTGGGGTAAGGCGCGCAGCTACCTGGAATCCAGCCTCGGCATAAAACCCATGACTGAAACCTATCTACAACTGGCGATGTTACTCGAAAATAAAATGGATGGGCTGGAGAAGGCGCAAGAATATTACCAACTAGGCCTCAAACTTGCGGTTGAGCATGAGATTGATTATGCGTCTTCAAAAACGCTACTCCAGCAGTCTAAGTCTACCTTAATAGAAAACTCGCCTAAATTGAAAATTATCCAGTAACCACTGTGTGGTTTAAGTCTGGATATATTAATAATTATCTAGATGTCTGCTTTCACCCTGGAACGGTCAGTCACAGTCAAAAGAATTAGTCCGCAAATGAACGCAAATAAACGCGAATGTTTTGTTAGTGCGCCTGCGGCGCACTACACCCTTAATGCTTTTGATCTTGTTTGCGTTAATTCGCGTTCATTTGCGGACTAATCTTTTAATTTTTGCCCCAACGACCGCTAATGGCTAATTTGAGACCCAACACACCGTGCTTTATTTTCCAGCCAGCGATTTTTGTGCATCGGCTGAATACTCGAAGGCATCAGAGAAGACACGTTCCTTCACTGCACCCTGTTTCAGAAAAGCATCCAGTGCTGTATTCACCATAACCGGTGGGCCACTCATATAAATATCGAACATGGATAAATCGGCATAGGTTTTACACACCGCCTCGTGCACATAACCTGTCTCACCCTGCCAGTGGTCTTCATCAAGGGGCTCGGACAACACGGGCGTAAATGCCAGGTTCTTATTTTTCTTCATCCAGCCACGCACCTGCTCATCCATATACAGGTCCCTGCATGCTCGTGCCCCCATAAACAGGTGTACAGGCTGCTTAAAGCTGACAAACGCCATATGCTCAATCATCGCCTTGAGTGGTCCATAGCCTGTGCCACCACCCATGAGTATGACCGGGCGATTACTGTCTTCACGAAGATAAAAGCAGCCCAGCGGACCCTCCATACGTAACATCGCCTTATCCGGCATTTCATCAAACAGGAAGTCGGTAAAAACCCCACCCTCGACATGGCGAATCTGTAATTCTAGTAACTCATCCTTGTGGGGTGCATTAGAGATAGAAAATGCACGCCGCTTTCCATCATCCAGGATAAACTCGATATACTGCCCTGCATGATATTGCAGTCGTTCATCCCCGGCCAGTTTCAGCTTTAACTCGATAACGTCGTGATTCAGGCGCTTTTTCGATTCGACCCGGCAGCGTAGGTTCTTTACCTGTATACCTTCCAGGCCATCTATTTCATCTATGCTAATGACCAGGTCAGACCGGGTCATGGCCATACAGAACAGGGCCTTGTTTTCCTTTATTAAGTCATCCGTAAGCGCCATGGGTTCATCCTCGTAATAAACCTCCCCACTCAAAACATAACCCTCGCAACTACCACAGGCACCACTACGGCAACCGTAGGGCAGGTCAATATTCTGCCGCATCGATGCCGCCAGGATTGTTTCTCCGGGTTCGACTTCGAAAACATGCTCACTAGGTTTAACGGTTACTTTGTACGCCATCAACAATCTCGTTTCACGCTGGGGGATAAGCATTTTGCCCCATTTAGGCCTAATGTCAAATACCACATGGATTCACTTACAAACACTGGTTTCTTTCATCACTATAAAATTTGTTATAATCAGCCGTTTCTATTAGTGGATACATACTATGCCCCGCGTAAAAATATTTAGTACTGCCCGATGCCCGATCTGTGACAAAACCAAAAACCTTTTAACCAAGTGGGGCATAGCCTATGAAGAGGCACGTGTCGATACTGATCATGCCGCGCTACGTGAAATGGCCGTAAAAACTGAAGGTGCACGCACCGTCCCGCAGATCATGATAGATGGCAAATGGATTGGTGGCTTTTCAGAATTAACCATGCTTCACATGGATGATGAACTGGATCACTTAATGGATCAGGCTTGATCGATCACGCTAAAATCCTGCTCCCTGACTGGGTTCACTGGTTGGCACAGGATGAAGACGGCAGCTGGTGGGGCTATCAGGTAGAACCCCTGCAGAACCACCGTGGCTGGTATGAAAATGAAGTTGGCCAACACATAAAAGTGCCGGACTTTACTGGCCCGTGTTCAAACTGGCAGGCTTCGCTTACTAAAATCAAATAGTCAGTGATTTATTCCACTATTTCAAACAATTAATAATTTAAAAGTAGGCCTCTCCAGGATATATACATTCGCGTTGTTAGCGTTCATTTGCGTTTGTATTTTTACCACGAAATGACACCTACTATTAGCTAGCCCTCTGTCTAATCCCAGTCATCACCATAATCATGGGTAATTTCTTCATCTTTGTTTATATCTTTTATGGCAACCACATCAAGATCATCACAGTAACAGGCATTGGGTTTGTTATTATGGTTAATATACTTCAAATCACATTCAACCAAAATACCCTGGTCCTCTATCCATAATACATAGGGACCGTCTTCTTCTATCGGGTTGTATTTAATCGTGCCGATTATCTCACCACGTTTCACTTCCCTTGCCGCAAACAAACCCTTTCCATGTATACCGCTTTGCTTTATGTAATATTTTTTTTCAGCCATAACAACAAACCATATCTGGATAATGCAATTTAACTTTTCGTTTCAAATATTCCCAGCTCATCCCATATGGCATCAACTCGCTGTTTTATTGTCTCTTCCATCACTATGGGCTGACCCCACTCCCTGGTCGTTTCACCCACCATCTTATTAGTTGCATCAAAACCCATTTTTGAACCCAGTCCGGAAACCGGTGATGCGAAGTCCAGGTAATCTATTGGTGTGTTTTCTATTATGGTTGTATCTCGAGCCGGATCCATGCGTGTTGTCATCGCCCATATAACATCGTTCCAGTCACGGGTATTGATATCATCATCAACCACAATCACAAACTTGGTGTACATGAACTGGCGCAGGAAAGACCAGACACCCATCATTACCCGTTTTGCATGACCTGGATATTGTTTCTTCATACTGACGACCGCCAGCCGATAGGAGCAACCTTCGGGCGGTAAATAAAAATCGGTAATTTCAGGAAACTGTTTTTGTAAAATGGGCACAAAGACTTCATTCAACGCCACACCTAATACAGCGGGTTCATCCGGTGGACGCCCCGTGTAGGTGCTATGGTAAACTGGATCTTTTCTATGGGTTATTTTTTCGATCGTAAAAACAGGAAACTCTTCCACTTCATTATAATAACCCGTGTGATCGCCAAAGGGGCCCTCGGCCGCCATCTCGTCCGGGTAGATAAAACCTTCCAGCACATATTCCGCAGAGGCGGGCACCTGCAACTCGCTTAATTTACACTGTGTTACTTCTGTTTTACTGCCCCTCAATAACCCGGCAAATGCATATTCTGACAGGGTATCCGGTACCGGTGTTACTGCGGCCAGTATTGTTGCGGGATCGGCACCTAATGCCACCGCAACGGGGAAGGGCTCACCCGGATGCGCCTGCTGCCATTCTTTAAAATCGAGTGCGCCACCCCGGTGGGATAACCAGCGCATAATGACTTTATTTTTTGCAATCACCTGCTGCCGATATATGCCTAAATTCTGTCTCTCTTTATTAGGCCCCCTGGTAATCACCAGGCCCCAGCTAATCAGTGGGGCGACATCACCTGGCCAACAGGTTTGTACAGGTAACCTGGCCAAATCGACATCATCTTTTTCTATAATGACTTTCTGGCAGGCTTCACTGGATAGTTCCTTAGGTGCCATATTCAAAACCTGTTTAAATATCGGCAACTTTTCCCAGGCATCTTTCATCCCTTTCGGTGGTTCCGGTTCCTTAAGGAATGCCAGCAACGTACCAACATCATGCAGTGCCTCAACAGAGTCTTCACCCATCCCCATGGCCACGCGCTTAGGTGTACCAAACAGGTTGGCGAGCACAGGGACATCGTGACCCTTAACATTTTCAAATAACAGGGCAGGGCCGCCCGCTCGCAAGGTGCGATCACAAATTTCTGTTATCTCGAGATAGGGATCAACTTCCGTACTAATCCTTTTTAGCTCACCCTTATCTTCAAGCTGGCCTATAAAATCCCGTAAATCTTTATATTTCATTACTTCGCTTAATCCCTTGCATGTTTTTCGGGCTTATTTTTGTCTTTACCCTTGCTCTTGTTTTTTCCCTTACCATTTCCCTTTTCTTTTTTTGAATTGTCCTGATCCAGATCAACATTGTTCTTTAGCTGGTGAAACTCCCTGGATCCCGGCTTTATTCCCATGCTTCTTGCCACATTACCCCAGCCACGTGATTTGTTCTCTTTATAAAGATCGGCGACTTCCGTTATAGTGTGATTCGTCAAACTGCCTATACTCACTGCCATATAGGTCTCAGACGGTGAAAACCCATAATCTACGATAAGATTATTAATATCGGTGGTGGGTACTTTATATTTAATACCCAGGGCTGAAATAAAATCATTAATATTACCATTCGCCTTTATGTCTAGATTTGCCAGACTAACATCCAGGCGTGTATCACCCGTACTCGCATTATATTTAACCCGCCCACTGTCGGGGCCAGCCATAACATTCATCGAGTACAATATGCCTACTAATACTATTATTATTTTCTTCATAGTTCTCTCTCTAGCTTAGTCCGCTATGCCGTAACAATGCATCTATCTGTGGCTCACGCCCCCTGAAATTCTTAAACAGTTCCATTGCACCTGCTGATCCGCCCTTCTCAAGTACCTCTGTCAGGAACTCCCTTCCCGTTGCTTCATCAAATATTCCCTTTTCCTCAAACTTCGAAAAGGCATCTGCCGATAAAACCTCGGCCCATTTATAGCTGTAATAACCTGCTGAGTAGCCACCGGCAAAAATATGCGAAAATCCATTTTGAAAACGATTGAACGATGGCGGTATAACCACAGCTACTTTCTGTCTTACATCATTTAATAATAGTTGAATACTCTCAAAGTTACTCTGTCCGTATTCCATATGTAACCTGAAATCAAATATTGAAAACTCCAGCTGCCTCAACATAAACATGGCCGACTGGAAATTTTTTGCTTTTATCAATTTATTAAACAGTATTTCTGGCAATGGCTCTCCTGTCTTATAATGACCCGATATCAATGCCAGTCCTTCTTTTTCCCAACACCAGTTTTCCATGAACTGGCTAGGTAATTCAACCGCATCCCATTCAACGCCGTTAATACCCGAGACAAACAAGTCATTTACACGCGTCAACATATGATGAAGGCCGTGTCCAAACTCATGGAACAGGGTCGTTACTTCATTGTGTGTTAACAATGCCGGATCACCGCCGACAGGTGGTGTCAAATTACAGGTTAAATAAGCAACTGGATGCTGGATCGTTTCACCACACTGCATACGTCGCACGCATTCATCCATCCATGCACCACCCCGTTTATTTGCCCTGGCGTATAAATCAAGATAAAAGCTTCCTCTTAAATTACCCTGCCCATCGGTGATTTGATAAAATGCTACATCTTTGTGCCATACATCAATATCTTTTAACCGCGTTACTTTAATGCCATAAAGTTTTTCTACAATATCAAATAATCCCTGTATAACTTTTTCGGCAGGAAAGTAAGGTTTTAATTCTTCGTCCGTTATGTCGTATTCTTTCTGTTTTAATTTTTCGGCATAGTAGGCAATATCCCATGCCTTTATATTATTTAAGCCGTCGTGGCTTCTTGCAAAGGCTTTCAATTCCTTGTATTCGTTAAGTGCACGTGATTTTGATTTTTCAACCAGGTCGTTCAAAAATTCCATTACGCTGTTAGTTGTCTCGGCCATCTTATCTGCAATAGATAACTCTGCATAATTTGCATAGCCCAACAGGCCTGCCAGTTCTTTCCTGCATTCAAGTATCTGTTCCATAATTTCTGAATTATCAAACTCACCTGCATTCGGTCCCTGGTCTGATGCCCGTGTTGTATAAGCAGTATACATTTCTTCACGGAATGGTCTCTTATCGGCATAGGTCATAACGGCGATGAAGAAGGGTGCATCCAGTGTAAATACCCAGCCTTCCAGCTCTTCTTCTTCGGCTGCCTGTTTTGCCATACCCCGTGCATATTCAGGTAGGCCTACCAGTTCAGCCTCATCTTCTATGTGAATACGCCAGGCCTGGGTTGCATCCAGTACATTGTTCTCAAATTTTGACTTTAATGTCGATAGGCGCTGTTTTATTTCTTTAAATTGTTGTTTCTTTTCCGGTTCAAGGCCAACGCCACTGATTTCAAACTTTAATAATGCATTTTCAACTGTCTTTTTTCTTGCCTGTGACAATGTTGCAAACTCATCACTATTTTTTAATGCGCAATAGGCCCTGTATAGATCTTCGTTCTGGCTCATTTCTGTTGAGTAGGCACTCAGTTTTGGTAAACAGGCTTCGTGAGCCTTTCTCAATGCCTCTGAGTTACACACCGAATTCAGGTGACTTACCGGTGACCAGACTCTCGACAACCGGTTATCCATTTCCTCAAGGGGTATTATCAGGTTCTCCCAGGTGACATGATCTATATTTTCCAGTAGTGCCAGCAGATTTTTTTTATTCTCTGTGATGACCTGATCAATGGCAGGTTCTACATGTACTGGCCTGATTTTGCTAAATTCCGGCAAGCGATTTATATTTAATAATGGATTTTTCATTGTAGGTCTAAAGTTACTAGTTATGTCTATATTTGGGTATTTTCGAAGTATTCTAACTTAAAATTGTCTAGTCGGGGTTTTTTACTATACTTGTAGCTACAGTCTAAATTAACAGCATCAAATACACGGGTATTCTTCAAAATGAATCTTAAATTACTTATTTCATCAATACTGATCCTGCTCTTTACCCACAATGTTATTGCAGAATCTGCAAATCAACTTAGCTGGGTTGGCTGTGGCGTCAGCAAAAAGGCCTATATGGATGATCTTGCAAAGGCCTATCAGCGTGATACGGGCATACTTATCAATCTTGATGGTGGTGGTGCCACACGTGGTATACGTGATGTTGGTTTAGGTACAGCCGATATCGGGGGTTCATGTCGTTACTACCTGCCGGATAATCAGGCAGAAATGGCTCAAAGCTTTGAGCCCCTGGCCTGGGATGCACTTGCTCTCATCGTCCACAAGTCTAATCCTGTACAAAACCTGACACTGGCAAATATACGTGATATCTATACCGGTAAATTGACCAATTGGAAAAGCCTGGGTGGTAATGATGCCCCAATAGAGCTTTATACCCGTAAAGGCAAGATTTCAGGCGTGGGTCGCAGTATACGTAAAATGATCTTTTCAGACTTCAACATCGAGTTTGCTTCTTTCAAGCAACTCAAATCCACCGGCCCTATCGAAGAGGCTGTTGCCTCCCATCCTAATGCCATTGCCATAACCGGTATTAGTAGCGCCCGTTTGAGTAATGTAAAAATACTCAAACTCGATAACATTTATCCCGACTACAAGACTATTAAAAAAGGTAATTACGAGCTGTATAGACCCCTGTTCCTCGTATATAACCCAACCAGTAAACAACTGCCACAGATTAAAAGATTCATTACCTATGCCCATAGCAAAAAGGGCAGGGACATCATGAAAAAGAACGGCGTTGTACCCTACATGGAAGCCATGTCCCTGCTGATGAAACAAATGCAACAGGACCAGGAAGCACAGCAATAAAATCTCTTCAAAAAAAACCGGACAGGGTCCGGTTTTTTTCTTTTAATAAACAAATCCTCAGGTATCTATATTCATCGCCGACAGGGCATTTTTCTCTATGAATTCCCTGCGAGGCTCTACCTGATCACCCATCAGTGTGGTGAATACCTCATCCGCTGCAATAGCATCTTCAACCCGCACCTGTAACATTCGGCGCGTTTCAGGATTCATTGTTGTTTCCCAGAGTTGATCAGGATTCATTTCACCCAGGCCTTTATAACGCTGGATATTTAAGCCTTTTTTGGCTTCATCAAATAACCAGTTGATAACGTCTTTAAACTCATGAACGACACATGTCTTCTCACCGCGTTTTATAAATGAGCCTTCACCAAGTAATCCATTTAGCTTGTCACTCAAGACAGCAATCATTTCATATTCTGCTGAAAGGAAAAAAGAGTGATCGAAACTGTACTCATGTTCCAGGCCATGAACATATTTAACAAATTCTACCGACTGGTACGAAGTATCGACTTCTTTTGCACATGAAACCTTGTAATTAACCCCGGAAGTCTTTGAAATGTCTAATAAAATCAATAACTTATCAGCCCACTCCTGGGTCTTTTGCGGGTTTTTTAAATCATCTTCACGTAATGCAGGTAAATTTATTAATTGTGTGAGTACATCCATTTCATAACGACGTGATAAACGCTTAATCACGGTCTGTACATTCATATAGCCGAGTGCCAGATCTTCGAGGGCCGTATCTGAAATAGCAGGTGCATCTTTTTCAACATAAAGCTGTGAGCCACCCAGTGCCAGTTGTAACAGGTAACTGGCAAATTCTTCATCATCCTTAACGTAACGTTCCTGTTTGCCTTTTTTAACTTTATACAAAGGAGGTTGTGCAATATAGATATAGCCACGTTCAATCAATTCAGGCATCTGGCGGTAAAAGAAGGTCAACAACAGGGTTCGGATATGAGAACCATCCACGTCAGCATCGGTCATGATGATAACGCGGTGATAACGCATTTTATCCGGGTTATATTCTTCCTTACCTATACCACAGCCCAGCGCGGTAATCAGGGTACCTACTTCGGCAGAGCCCAGCATTTTATCGAACCGGGCTTTTTCAACATTCAGGATCTTACCCTTGAGTGGCAATATTGCCTGGGTGCGACGATCACGGCCCTGCTTGGCCGAGCCCCCCGCCGAGTCCCCTTCCACCAGGTAGAGTTCTGACTGGGCCGGGTCTTTCTCCTGGCAATCGGCCAGTTTACCTGGCAGACCTGCAATATCCAGCGCGCCTTTGCGACGTGTCATTTCTCGAGCTTTCCGTGCTGCTTCACGTGCCCTGGCCGCTTCTATCATCTTGGATGTGATAGCACGTGCATCCGCAGGGTTCTCCAGCAGGTATTCCTGTAGTTTTTCAGACATGGCTGATTCAACTATGGCTTTAACTTCTGAAGAAACCAGCTTGTCTTTGGTCTGGGATGAAAACTTGGGATCCGGTACTTTTACCGAGAGCACCGCCATCAGGCCTTCACGGGCATCATCACCGGTGGTATTGACCTTGTTCTTTTTGGCAGAACCTTCCTTTTCCATATACTGGTTAAGGGTTCGCGTCAGGGCAGAGCGGAAACCTGCCAGATGACTGCCGCCATCACGCTGGGGTATATTATTTGTAAAACAGAAAATATTTTCCTGGTAGGAGTCATTCCACTGCATTGATACCTCAACGCCAACACCATCCTTTTCTGTAGTGAAATACAGTACATGTTCATGCAGGGGGGTTTTATTTCTATTCAGGTGTTCCACAAAAGAACGAATACCACCCTCATATTCAAATATATCTTCCTTATCAGAACGGTCATCCTTGAGTACGATACGCACACCTGAATTAAGGAAGGATAATTCCCTTAGACGTTTCGCCAGGATATCGTAATGGTATTCTATATTTTTAAAGGTCGCTGCACTGGCCCAGAAACGAAGCTCTGTACCTGTTTTTTCTGTCTCGCCCGTCACCGCCATGGCACTGACGGGTTCACCCATACGGTATTCCTGCTGGTTAATTTTGCCATCCCTGTAAATTGTTAGCTTCAGCTTTTCAGACAGGGCATTAACCACGGATACACCAACACCGTGTAGACCACCGGCACCCTTGTAGGAATTATCATCAAACTTACCGCCCGCATGGAGTACGGTCAGTATAACCTCCGCTGCAGAGATGCCTTCTTCTTCGTGTATATCAACCGGTATACCACGGCCATTATCGGCAACGGTTACAGAATTATCGCTGTGAATATTGACTGTTATTTCTGAACAGTGGCCTGCGAGGGCTTCATCTATGGAATTATCCACAACCTCGAACACCATGTGGTGTAATCCGGTGCCGTCATCCGTGTCGCCTATATACATACCCGGGCGTTTACGTACTGCATCGAGGCCTTTTAAAACCTTGATATTGGATGAGTCGTAAGTAGCAGCTTCGGTCATATAAATCCCCAGAAATAAAGTCGCTGTAGTATACCTGAAATCACCATTGAAAGGGCGCCAAGGAGCTGTTTTTTTTGTGATAGATAATATGTAAATTTAAGAAGGAAAACTATTACAGGGCACTAGATGAAGCAGGATATATCATCCTTGTTAAACATATAACACAGGCCTGTTTGATAAATTTATATTTCACTAATAACACCATGTTCCACGTGGAACCTTTTATAGTGATCCCATGCGGAGCAATCCAGCTGCTCGACCTCTATGGCCGTAACAAACAACTGAACATTAATGCTAGATAGCATCTCCATCAATATTCGCCTGTTCGCCCGATCCAGTTCTGCGGGTAGATCATCAAATAACAGGATACAGGTCTTATCTGAATTTTTTACAAAAACATCAAGTTGAGCCAGTTTGAGCAGGGTTACCAGTTTCTTTTGCTGGCCTCGTGAAATAGATGTCTGTGCAGATTTATCATCCAGGCGTATTTTTAAATCGGCCCTGTGTGGGCCGGCCTGGGTAAATCCCTTTTCCCTGTCTTTTTGTAGATTATGTTCAAGGTAGCCCTGATAGTCCATTTCATCACTCCAGCCACGTTTGTACTCCAGGCCAACCCTGTTATTTTCGAACAGGGTAGAAGATATGAGATCGAGACTTTGTTCCAATTGCTCTAAATAGGCTAACCTATACAGATTTATTTTCTCTGCATTTTCACTAATGGCCTGGTGCCATAGACTACATATCTTATCCGGCTGGTTTGTTCTCAGTGCTGCATTGCGTTGTGACAGGGCTTTTCTGTAGTCTTTCCATGATTTTATAAAGGCATGTTCCACGTGGAACACTCCCCAATCAAGATACTGGCGTCTAAATTCAGGCCCTGCAGCAATTAATTGATGGCTATCCGGGTGCAGGGCGATAACAGGTAACAGGGTTGATAGTTCAGATAAACTGCTTATATTCTGCTGATCGATACGTATGGTCTGGTCTTTAGTGGATTTTTGAATGCCCAGCGTATGTATTCTTTGACTTGATTTGATCTTGGAAACCAGCCTGAAGAAGTCCTGGTGATTTTCTATGAGGTCCCTGGTTTGGCTGCTCCTGAAGGATCTGCCATAACTGAGATAAAAAATAGCTTCCAGTAGACTGGTTTTACCCGCTGCATTGAGGCCGGTGATGATGTTTAAACCTGCATCGGTATTGATATTGACCTGATGCAGGTTTCTAAACTGGCAAATATCCAGTGATTGTAAGCTCATTTATGAGAACGACTGTTGTAGCCTAAAGCTAGAGTCTCATGGGCATGATGACATATTTGGCCTGTGACTCTTCAGGGAAGGTCAACAGACAGCTGCTATTGGCATCCTTGATCATGGCCTGGACCAGCTCCTGGGATGATGTGTTTAAAACATCCAGCATATAGGTGACATTCATACCCACCTCCATGGGTAAGCCGGTGTAGTTAATTTCCAATTCTACATCAGCCTCTTCCTGGTCCGGGTTTTGTGCCTGGAGCTTGAGTAGACTATCACCAAGAATGACACGAATACCCCTGTATTTTTCATTCGACAGGATAGATGCCCTGATCAATGCCTGTTTGAGCATTTCGCGATCCACCAGCATGGTATTACCTTCAGCTTCTGGCATAACACGTTTGTAGTCCGGGAAACGGCCATCAATCAATTTTGATGTGAAGCGTTGATTCTGTAATTCGCACTGGATATGGTTATTGCCCAGTACGACTTTTACGGGTTCATCTGTATCGGATAACAGGCGTTGTAGTTCTGTGACGCCCTTACGCGGAATAATCACCTGCTTGCTATCAACCTGGTCACCCTCGATTGTTTTTTCACAGAATGCCAGTCTATGCCCATCAGTAGCAACGGTGCGTATTAATCCTGATGCAACTTCCATCATCAAACCATTCAGGTAATAACGAACATCCTGTTGTGCCATGGCAAATGCAGTGCGATCGATTAATTCCTTGAGAATATTTTGTGGCAGGGTAAATTCATGAACACTGGTGATTTCATCAAGGGCAGGGAAGTCAGATGCGGGTAGTGTGGCTAAGGTAAAACGACTACGTCCAGATTTAACCAGGGCTCTATCCACATCCACATCAATACTAATTTCCGCATCAGCAGGTAATGACTTACAGATATCCAGTAATTTCTTTGCCGGTAGTGTTATTTCACCAGGTTGATCCATGACCTGATTTATTCTTGAAACCAGTTCAATTTCAAGATCAGTGGCGATAATGGATAAATCATTTTCGTTGGCCTTGATTAACACGTTTGCGAGGGCTGGTAGGGTCTGACGTTTTTCGACAGCACCTATGACCTGTTGTAAGGGTGTTAATAAATCATCCCGTTGGATTTTAAATTTCATCATGTGTCCTAATAATTATTATATATATATTATATAAATAGTTATTATAATTAAGCGCCTAGTTTTATGTGGATAACTTCTATTTTCACTTAAAAATCAATAACTTAAAATCATATCCTGTATCTGACAGGGTCTGTGAAAGCTTGGTGTAACATGTAGACAGTTTGTGGATAAGTCCAGATTCTAATTTATCCACTGATTTATAAGCAACTTATCCACATGTTATACAGGCTTTATACCCAAATGGTATTTACTGCCTTTAATGACTCAAAATTCTAAACAGATTGGTATAGTCTTCATTGATTTTTGGGTCAGATTCCTTGAGTTCAGCAATTTTTCGGCAACCATGTAAAACTGTTGTATGGTCTCGCCCACCAAAAGCATTGCCAATTTCGGGCAGGCTATGGTTGGTGAGTTCCTTGGACAGGGCCATGGCTAACTGGCGTGGTCGTGTGATGGAACGACTACGTCGATTGGATAGTAAATCTGAACTGCGTATTTTGTAATATTCTGCCACCGTCTTTTGTATGTTCTCAATTGTAATCAGTTTGTCCTGGAGGGCAATGAGGTCTCGCAGCGTCTCTTTGGCAAATTCGAGGGTAATAGGTTTGCCGGTGAAATTGGCCGTGGCCATAACGCGACGCAGGGAACCTTCCAGTTCACGTATATTTGATCGAATACGTTTACCTATAAAGAAGGCCACCTCATTGGGTAGTTCAACCCCGAATTCCTCCGCCTTCTTTTGCAGTATGGCAACCCGGGTTTCCAGTTCAGGCGGGTCGATACAAACCGGCAGGCCCCAGCCAAAGCGGGATTTAAGTCGCTCTTCCAGGCCTTCAACCTCCTTGGGGTAACGATCACAGGTGAGTATGATCTGGCTACCACTTTCCAGCAGGGCATTAAAGGTATGGAAAAACTCTTCCTGGGAACGGCCCTTACCGGCAAAAAACTGGATATCATCGATTAACAGGGCATCGAGCCCACGGTAAAACTGTTTGAACTCATCTATTGCGTTATGCTGCAGCGCCTTGATCATATTGCTCACAAAGCGTTCAGAGTGCAGGTAGACGATACGTGCGTCAGGTTTAATTTCACGCAATTTATTACCCACCGCATGCATCAGGTGGGTTTTACCCAGGCCCACACCGCCATAGAGAAAGAGGGGGTTGTAGGCGCCGCCTGGATTTTCAGAAACCTGCATTGAGGCCGCCCTGGCCAGCTGGTTGGATTTACCTTCTACAAAATTTTCAAAGGTAAAGCCCAGGTTAAGATTATGGTCCACCACCTGGCAGACATCCCGGGAAGGGGCAAAGCCGCTATCCGGTGTATAACTGGGTTTTGTATTTTGGATCGCGGCACTAACGGGCGTGGCGGGCTTGGCCTTTTTGTCCTGGGAACCGATTTCAAGGGACAGGCGGACCGGTTGATCGCCGCTTATTTGATCGGTAATACGAGTAATCTGCTCGAGGAAATGCTGTTTTACCCAGTCGAGTACAAATCGGTTGGGCGCGAGCAGGCGTAATACATCGGCTTCTTCAACCACCTGTAGTGGCCGAATCCAGGTATTTAATTGCTGATCGGACAATTCCTGCTCAAGCAATTGCAGACATTGGCCCCATAAAGCGACTGTCACTCAGCGTCCCCAGGAAAATAATAAAATGAACCGGGTATTCTATACTGCAAGTCGGGCATTAGAAACTGCTATCTGATAACAGCTGCCGTTATTTTTTATATAGAAAAATGATGATATTGCTTTGACTCGGGGCGTTTGTGGCATTAGAATACCCGGCTCGAAATTTCATGATGTTATATAAGGTCTAGACCAATGAAAAGAACCTTTCAACCCAGTTGCCTGAAACGCGCTCGTACCCACGGTTTTCGTGCTCGTAGCCAAACAGTAGGCGGTCGTAAAGTATTAAAAGCTCGTCGCGCTAAAGGTCGTGCCCGTCTGTCTGCATAAGTTTTTGTACCCAGGAGCTTACCAGGGGACCTGAACCGTGGCAGAAAAAGAGGCATGTTTTAAACGGCATGCCAGACTTTTAACGGCAGCTGATTTTAGTCGGGTATTTAAAGATGCCCAACGATCCAGTGATCGATTACTGACCATACTGGCAGCAAATAATAACCTTGAGCATCCTCGTTTAGGGTTGGCAATTTCCAAGAAAAATGCCAAACGCGCAGTAGACCGTAATCGTATTAAACGCATTATTCGCGAGAGTTTTCGCCTGCACCAGGCCGACTTGCCCGCAGCAGATTTTGTCGTTATGGCTAAACCCGTAACAAAACAGGCCAGTAATTCTGAGATTTTCAAATCACTGGAGATTCACTGGAACAGGCTGAGAAAATTATGCGAAAAATCTTCATCGGCCTGATACGTTTCTATCAGTACGCCATCAGCCCCTTTTTCCCCCCGCATTGCCGATATACACCCACCTGTTCAAGTTATGCAGTTGAAGCGATTGGTCGATTTGGTATATTGCGTGGTGGCTGGATGGCATTGCGTCGTATCGGGCGCTGTCATCCATGGCATGATGGCGGCTATGATCCTGTACCCTGTTGCGACAAACACCATAAAAAACTGACACATTAAATTAAAAGAAAACTATTACTATGGAAAATCAACGCACGCTTCTCTATATCACATTTTTTTTCTTGCTGTTTTTGATATGGCAGGCGTGGCAGCAGGATTATGGCCCAAAACCCGTTGCTGTCGTTGAGTCAGGAACAACAGCGCAGAATGGTATGCCAGCCATAAATGATACGCCGACTGCCGTAGCACTACCTGATTCTGTACCCCAGGCAAGAATGGTGGAGGCCGTTAGGCAGCCAGTACATGTAGTAACCGATAACATGGATCTATATATCGATACCCGAGGTGGTACGATTTATCGACTGGATTTAAGGCATTATCCACAGGACGCCGATAATAAGGACATCCCCTTTGCTTTATTCTCGGATAAGGAAAGCCAGTTACATATTGCACAATCGGGTTTAATTTCATCAGCGTCTCCGGCGCCCAATCACCATGCGATTTACCATGCACAGCAGACAGAATACAGGCTTGCAGAGGGCGTGGACGAACTAAGTGTAGAACTCTTCTGGCAGGAAGCAGATGTTAGAGTAAAAAAACGTTTTATCTTTAAGCGCAATAGTTATGTGATTGAAGTGCAGCACCAGGTACAGTCGGCATCGGACTGGTCAGGCAGCCAGTACCAGCAGTTGAGTCGCGCAGATACCGATACCCGGGGTGAATCGACCTTTATCTACACCTATACCGGTGGCGTGATTTATAACGATGACCTGAAATATGAAAAAGTAAATTTTTCAGACATGGCTGACAAGGACCTGGGACTGGAAATGAAGGGTGGCTGGATCGCCATGATCCAGCATTATTTCCTTGCGGCCTGGATACCGGACCAGACACAGACCGGCTTCACCTATTCTAAACACCCCTCATCTAATCGTTATTTGCTGGGTACGCGTTCGCCACTAACCAGTGTGGCTGCTGGTGAGCAGGCCAATTTCAGCAGTAAGCTGGTAGTCGGGCCCAAATTACAGTACGAGCTGGCAGAGGTTTCACCGGGACTGGACCTGACCGTCGATTACGGTGTATTAACGATTCTGGCCAAACCCCTGTTCTGGATCCTTAAGCAGTACCATACCCTGTTTGATAACTGGGGCTGGGCCATTATCTTCCTGACCATAACGGTTAAGCTGATTTTTTACAAACTGTCAGAA
>JAOUMO010000153.1 GCA_029881425.1 Gammaproteobacteria bacterium | reverse complement strand
ATTAATTTTGGCGGCGGCGTGAAGGCATCGTCAGATTCAAAACATGATCAATCACTGCAGTTTCCTGCTGGCGGCGATCTGGATGACCTGCCTGAAGTAAACTAGGCTGGGCTTAAATCATAAAATAATATTCAGCTAAAAAACCAGAAGCAAATAACAACAGCTGCCAGGTAGCCGGCGAGGTCGGCTATCAATCCGGCCTGTAGCGCATAACGGGTTTTAGTAATGTTTACTGCGCCAAAGTACACCGCCAGGACATAGAGTGTGGTTTCGGTGGAGCCAAACATGGTGGCCGCAATTTTGACGATGATCGAGTCTTCGCCATGTGTTTGAATCAGTTCCGCAAGAATCCCTACTGAGCCACTGCCCGTCATGGGACGAATCAGCGCCATGGGCAGGGTCTCGGCGGGAATGCCAAATAGTGAAAGCAGGGGCGTGAGTAATTCAATTATGGCCTCCATGGCACCACTGGCCCTGAACATGGCAATCGCAAACAGCATCGCAACCAGGTAAGGGATAATGCGTACAGCGGTACCGAACCCCTCCCTGGCGCCCTCGATAAATTCTTCATAGACGGCAACTTTTTTGAACAGGCCGTGACTAAGTATGAACAGGATAATTAAGGGGATGACCAGTGCGGTAAAATGCTGCATTAGAGTTTACCCGCCCTGGTATAGAGTTTAACCGCAATAACGGCCGCCAGTGTGGAACAGCAGGTGGCAAGGATAATCGGCAGGATCAATTCACTGACCTGGGTGCCCATAAGGGCGATCAGTGTTACCGGTGGTAATAACTGGACACTGGAGGTGTTGAGTGCGAGGAACATGCACATGCTATTGCTGGCCCGGTCCTTGTGCGTATTAAGTTGTTGCAGGTGTTGCATGGCCTTGATGCCCAGTGGTGTTGCGGCATTTCCCAGTCCCAGCACATTGGCTGCCAGGTTAAGACCAATACTGCCTAGTGCAGGATGATCCCTGGGTATCTCGGGAAAAAGTTTATGTAATAAGGGGCGAATGAGTTTTACAAATGAAAACACCAGACCACTCTTTTCTGCGATCTGCATGAGCCCCAGCCATAACGCCATAATCCCCGCAAGGCCAAGAGCAAGCTTCACGGCGAATTCTGCAGTATCGAATGCGGCCTGCGTAATGGCCCTGATTTTAACCCAGTGAATTTCAGGCAGGCGAAGTTGTAGCTGGTGTGTCTGTGGCTGGATGGTAATGACTTCTGCCTGGATCTGCTCCTTGTTGCTGCCTGGCTGATGGTGGGCGACCTTAAGCCAGGGATCGGGTAGTGGTTGATCGGTGGCAATTAGAATAAAAGAATGATTTGCTCTACTATGTAGCTGGGCTTTAATCGTGGTGTTTAGATAATCAAGCTGGATAAAGCCTGGCTGACTGGATGCGGTATAATCGAGACTGTAGATATGACCATTATCATAATGGTTTGTCCATTCATCAGTAATATCGAGCGAGGCTGCATAGACTATGCTGATAATAATAAGGCCGGCCCATATTTTATTAAGCATGAGGTTACAGGTGGTGGTTGATGACTGCAATAAAGTGTATCAAGGTTGAATTAAAAATGCTGAAAAGTTTTATAGTTATTGCGGGTCTGTTAGTGACTTCAGGTGTCGATGCGACGCAAAAAGATTCATGGTCCGATACGGTGTCCAGGGTAACCAGTTCAATAGTTACGATCCGTATTGATGCACCAAAGGCGTTTGATACGGCCACGAATAATTCAAGCCAGGCTACAGGTTTTGTCGTTGATGCAAAGCGTGGTTTGATTCTTACCAATCGTCACGTGGTGCAGTCTGGCCCGGTCACGGCTGAAGCAATATTTTCCAATCGGGAAGAAGTTGAGTTAAAACCGGTTTATCGTGATCCGGTTCATGACTTCGGTTTTTTTCAATATGATCCAGAGAAATTAAAATTTATTAAGCCCGTTTCATTGCGACTGGTACCAGAAAAGGCAAAAGTCGGTAGTGAAATTCGAGTGATTGGTAATGATGCCGGGGAGCAGCTATCCATCCTTGCCGGTACCCTTGCACGGCTGGATCGAGGTGCGCCTTATTATGGTCGCGGCCGATATAATGATTTCAATACATTTTACTATCAATCGGCATCCGGTGTTTCGGGTGGTTCATCGGGTTCTCCCATTATCGATATAGAAGGCAATGTGCTGGCATTGAATGCGGGTGGAACACGCAATGCGGCCGCGAGTTTTTTCCTGCCGCTTGAACGTGTGGTCCGCGTTTTAAAGCGCCTGCAAAATAATCAGACAATCCCCAGGGGGACCTTGCAGACAACACTGGTATACAAGCCCTATGATGAAATAAGGCGGCTAGGCTTGCGTGCGGAAGTAGAGGCACAGCTACGTAAAGTTAATCACGGTGTGGGTATGTTAGTGATCAGTCGTAATGTACCCGGTGGGCCAGCAGATGGCATATTGAGGCCGGGTGATATCCTGCTAAAGGCCTGGGTAGAAAAGCAGTCGCCACAATGGATTCGACGTTTTGATGAGTTTGAGTCCTTGCTTGATGAAAATGTAGGGAAGAAAATATTTGTCCAGGTTGAGCGTAATGGAAAAGAAGTTAAGCTTGGGCTCGAGGTGGGTGATCTACATGCCATTACACCCGATCGTTACCTGGAGTTTGGCGAGGCTATTGTCCATGATCTTTCATATCAACAGGCACGACATTTAAATATACCTGTGGCAGGTGTGTATGTTGCACAGCCCGGATTCCTGTTATCAACTGCAGGTGTGCCCTATGGTGCAGTGATCCTGCAGGTTGATAATAAAACAGTAAAGAATATAAAAGATATGGAGGCGATTCTTGACACGCTTGAGCATGGTCGACAGGTGTCTGTTCGTTATATCACCTTCAAGGAATCGATGCGAACACATGTGGCGATATTTAACATGGACAGGCGCTGGTTTCCGGCAAGTAAATGTTACCGTGATGATGTAACAGGTTACTGGCCCTGTGAAAATCTTGCTGAAGTATCCGATGTAAAGAAAACTAAAATAGCCAGTATCGAGTTATTAAAATATAAAGATTCAAGGGCAAATCGTTTGTCAGCCTCAATCGTGTATGTGCAATTTGATATGCCCTATCATGTCGATGGCACGGAGGAGGCACATTATGGTGGCGCCGGACTGGTTGTTGATGCGGAAAATGGCCTGGTGCTGGTTGACAGGAATACCGTGCCCGTCGCAATGGGCGATGTACGCGTCATCGTGGCAGGTGCAGTCGATATTCCTGCCCGTGTGGTTTTTATTCATCCGACACATAATATGGCCATGGTCCAATATGACCCCGACCTTTTGGGCGATACACAAATAAAAAGTGCAAGCCTGAAAAAAGGCACACTCGAGCCGGGGGATGATATATGGCTGGTGGGGATAAAGAATGACCAGCGCCTGATTGTTGAGCCTATGACGATCGCATCGATTGAGCCACTAAGCTTTAGTATTCCCAAGGTGCCCGAGTTCAGGGAGACAAACCTGGATGTGGTTAACCTGAATAATGCACCTTACACTCATGGTGGTGTACTTAGTGATGAGTGGGGTAATGTGCGTGCACTCTGGTCCAGTTTTTCATTTGGCAACGGGGACGAGCTAAAGCAGCATGAGTGGGGTGTTCCCATCGAAATGGTAGATGAGCTTCTAAAGCAGTGGGCATGTTGTAAAGAATTTAAAGTGCATTCACTGGATGCGGAACTGTCGGCATTGTCCATTGCGCAGGCAAGAAAGCTGGGCCTAAGTGATGCCTGGTTAAAAAAATTCCAGGATACAGATGGCAAGCAGCAGGTCCTGGCCGTTTCGCGTTTAACAGCGGGCTCTGATGCTTACAATCAACTACAGGTCGGTGACCTGGTTATTGCAGTCGATGATGAAATGGTACGCAACTTCAGGGATGTTGAAAAAAGGATAAAACATGATGAGGTGGAGTTAACTATCATCCGTTCTGCCATGGAAATTAAGTTACGGGTCAAGGTAGCATTGTTAGGCGGGATTGGTACAGATCATATTGTTCTCTGGAACGGCGCAGTGATACAAAATCCTCATCGTACACTTGCAGTACAGCGAGGTATAAAGTCAGAGGGGGTCTATGTCTCGTTTATATGGCATGGATCACCGGCCAGTCGAAATGGCCTTGCTGCTGTGAGTCGTATCGTTGAACTGGATGGGAGGCCTGTAAAAGACCTGGATCACTTCATGGTATTGGCGAAAGAATATAAAGATAAAAAATATATCCAGCTTAAGATACTGGATTTAATTAATCGTGAGTCAATTATAACGCTGAAGCAGGATGCGCGATACTGGCCTGCAAATGAAGTGAAATGGACGGGTGATCACTGGTTAAGGAGCGCCTGGTGACCTGTCTGTCTCAAATGAGACGGGTATAACCAGGGTCTATTTTTTCGTATATATTGAGTATCATTCATGTTGGGACAAATTAAGCGCCTTGTGCTTTCGGTTTTATTTATCCTGTACGTTCCCTGTGTCATGGCCCTGGGTGTAGATGAACTGTTGGCGGAAAATGCCAGGCCTGAAGGTGTTGTGTTCGAGGTGGTTAGTAAAGACCCCGCCTTGTTACAAGTTTTATTACCGCGTTTACAGGACGATATCAATCGCCTGCGCAGGCATTATCCTGGTTTACCGCTAGCGGTTGTTTCGCATGGTAGGGAGCAGTTCGCGTTGTTATCAAAAGATGATGGCAAGAAGGAGGGGCTGCATGAGCTGGTCAGGCAGATGGTGAAACAGCAGGGTGTTGAAGTGCATGTTTGCGGTACGTATGCGGAGAGGTACGGCTACCTGCCGGAAGATTTCCCGGAGTACGTTGATGTTTCAGCCGAGGGGCCGGCACAGATTAACGACTATCGTGAACTGGGATACAGGGTGGTTCGGTACCGTTAACCCTGCCCGGTGAATGTGTGAAAATAAACCATAGCTATATGTCGATGTTTTACAGGCTGTAAGTCAACTGCATATTTTAAAGCCGGGTTCTTTTTTTGCCCTGTACATATTTTGATCGGCAAGTTTTATGAGTTGTTGTTCATCAACATATTCATTGGTGCCTGTTTCAGCAATACCTATACTGAGTGAGTAATCGGGATACTTGGCACTAAAATCTTTTATTATTTTTTCACAGATGGCTGTGGTTTCATCACTGCTACAATCTGGCAGGATAATGCAAAATTCATCGCCGCCATAGCGGCAGGGTATATCGGTTTCCCTGATGCTGCTTTTTATAGACAGGCCAATATTCTTGAGTACCTCGTCACCTTTAATATGACCGTGTGTGTCGTTGATGTCCTTGAAGTTGTCAACATCAAAATAGACAAAAGACAGTTTGGTCTGGCGTCTTTTTGCAAGTGCAAGCTCTCTTCTGAATGCGTCCTGCATGGCTCTCGGGTTGTAGATATTTGTTAGTGGATCAAGCTTGGACTGTTCTTCCAGTTGTTTGGTCCTTTCCGCAACTTTCTCTTCCAGGCCCTTTGCGTATATTTCCGTA
>JAOUMO010000016.1 GCA_029881425.1 Gammaproteobacteria bacterium | reverse complement strand
AAAAGGTGTCGCAAATTTCAATCGCGGCTCGGGGTTTATGGATTCCTGGTTTCCACGGGATATAGCGCAGCATGACTCAAAGACCATGCAGGATGCAATACATAATTTTTCCACCCTGATCCGTAAATTCCCGGATAGCCGCTACGCAGGTGATGCCTACCAACGGCTGATTTACCTGCGTAACAAACTGGCAGAACAGGAAACGCTGGTGGCTGAATACTATATTAAACGCGAGGCCTGGCTGGCAGCTGCCAAGCGTGCCCAGTACACGGTCGAGCACTACCCGAAAACACCGGCCAGCCGACGTGCACTGGAAATCATGTTACAGGCCTATGAGGCACTCAACCTGCCTAACCTGGTGGCCGATACACGCAGTCTCCTGAGCACCAATAATATAAATACCGTGCAGACGGCTGAAATAAAACCCGAGGCATTACCGGCACCGGTTATCAACTAAGCACCCATTAAAAAAGGCGCGGTTAGCGCCTTTTTTAATGACCAGGGCATTAACGTAAACTAGATTGCGTCCTTATCGGTCTCACCGGTGCGAATACGCACGATACGCTGGACATCCGATACAAAAATCTTACCATCGCCAATTTTACCGGTACGCGCCGCATTGGTTATGGCCTCGATACACTGATCAACCCGCTCACTATCCAGGATAATCTCAATTTTGACCTTGGGGATAAAATCCACCACGTATTCTGCGCCACGGTATAATTCTGTATGACCTTTCTGGCGACCAAAGCCCTTGACCTCTGTTGCCGTCATGCCGGTTATGCCCACGTCAGTTAATGCGGCACGCACATCATCAAGCTTGAAGGGTTTAATTATGGCTTCTACTTTTTTCATTCGTTTCCCCTGTGGATCACAGATATATCTGCCACTGTCGGCTGTATCCGCGCCCATTATAATTGTATTGTCAGGCCTTTGACTAGCGTCTTCGATAACCCGAGGTAATCGGGTAACGTCGATCGCGACCAAACGCACGCCGGGTGATACGCACCCCGGGGGGCGCCTGGCGACGCTTGTATTCATTGAACTGCACCATCGCCACGATGCGTTTTACGATTGCCTCGTCATAACCGGCGGCAATGATCGCCTCATCAGACATATCTTCTTCAACCGACATGGCAAGTATGGCATCAAGCACCTCATAGGCAGGCAAACTATCCTGGTCCACCTGGTCGGGACGCAACTCTGCCGATGGCGGCCGATCCAGTACCCGTTGCGGGATCACCGGTGATACAGAGTTCCGATAATCACACAGGCGGTAGACGAGTAACTTATTCACATCCTTTAAGGGTGCGAAACCACCGGCCATATCGCCATACAGGGTACTGTAACCCACCGACATTTCACTCTTGTTGCCGGTAGTAAGCAGCATGCGATGCAACTTGTTGGATAACGCCATTAAAATCACACCCCGGCAACGGGCCTGGATATTTTCTTCCGTAGCATCCGCCTCTTTTCCTTCGAAGGCCTCGGACAGGGTTTCAAGAAAGGCATTAAAACTGGGCTCTATAGAAATCACCCGGTAATCGACACCCAGGATCTCGGCCTCGGCACGGGCATCATCCAGGCTCATCTGTGCGGTGTAACGTGAGGGCATCATCACCGCATGCACCTGATCGGCACCCAGTGCATCAACCGCAATCGCCAGGGTGAGCGCCGAATCCACCCCACCGGACAGGCCCAGTACGACACCCTCAAAACCATTGTTTTTCACATAGTCACGGACACCGGTAACCAGTGCCTTATAGACGTTGGCCTCCTCGGACAGCGGCTGATAAAAAGCGGTATCCACAGCCTCGATGTCACCATTATCATGCAGGCAGTATTTCAGCTGAGCCGCTTCAAAATCCGGGCCACGGCCGATTAGCTCACCACTGGCATTCAATACCAGCGACTCGCCATCAAATACCAGTTCATCCTGACCACCCACCGTATTCAGATAAAAAATGGCCATGCCGGTTTCTTTATTGCGCTGCTGCAGCACAGCTAGACGCTGTTGATATTTACCCTGGTTATAAGGTGATGCATTGAGTACCAGCATGGCACTGGCCCCCGCGGCACGGGCATCCGCCATCGCTACCTCGTACCAGATATCCTCGCAAATACTCACCGCCAGCCGGGTACCTTTTATATCGATCACCAGCGGCTGCTGACCTGACGAGAAATAACGCTTCTCATCAAAAACCGCATAATTGGGCAGGGTGTATTTGTCATAGACACCACGCACTTCACCGTCCCTTAACCAGAATGCAGAGTTATAAAGCCGGTCGCCCTCGCATCTGGGCGCACCAAATAGCAGGTCTATACCTGAAACGGATTGTGTCACCTGTTTCACGGCAACATCGATTTGTTCAATAAAATCCCGCCGCAGCAACAGGTCTTCCGGCGGGTAACCGGTCAAGGCAAGCTCGGGGAAAATAACTAAATCAGCACCAGACTGGCGCGCCTGCTCAGACAAGGTTATGATTTTGCTTGTATTGGCCCGGATATCACCGACCAGGAAGCTGTCCTGGATCAGGCTAATGTGTACAGAATTGCTCATAGTGGGCTCGATTTTATAGGAATGGAGTTAGCATCACCAACATGTTCAGAAATCTTTTTTTAGTCATCGCCATTATTGCCCTGTTCCTGATTATCAAGGGCTTTATACGTCGCGCAAAAAACACCCCCGCAAGCCCTGCTACTGGCAAGGACATGGTGCAATGCACACAGTGTAAAGTTTATTTAAGCCAGGAGGATGCTATTGTTAGTAATAACCAGAATTTTTGTAGCCAGCGACACCTGGAAGAGTGGAAACAGAAACATTGAATGCTATTGATTTAACAGGCGATGATCAGGCTAATAGAATAAGCAATGAAGCACTCACATGGCGACCTCTTCGCCATTTTAACTATTATCGACTGACACTGACACTCGCCATCCTGCTATTTTTTTATAATGCCTCACTGGATGGCATATTAGGCCATTTACACCCTGATGCATTCCTTGCTACGGCCGTCATATTTTTCTTAAGCAGCCTGTTCTATATTTTTATCGGGCTCAAACAATCTCCCTCATTTGAATTCCAGGTCATACTGACCAACAGTACCGATATTGTGCTGATCATCTTCCTGATGCATTTCAGTGGTGGACTGGATAGCGCACTGGCGATGTTGCTGGTTATCAATATTACCGCCACCGGCACCTTCCTGAAAAATAGGGATTCTTATCTTTTTGCGGCGATTGCATCCCTGGCTGTGCTCGCCGAACAAACCTATGCCCTGCTCAATGACATCAGCCCGGCCAGTATGTACACCAATGCAGGTATTCTTGGCATGGTGTTTTTTGCCTCCAGTATACTGGCCTCCAGCCTGTCCTACCGCCTACGTGAATCCGAGGCACTGGCGCAGAGAAGCAAAGCCGAGCTAATCAGCCTGGAAAACCTGAATGAGCACATTATCCAGAACATGCGTACCGGCATCCTGGTGGTCAATAATGACGGGCATATTCGTATGGCCAATAGTTCGGCCGAGGTGCTGCTCGGCAACACTTCCCTGAAAGACCAGCCATTACTGGAAAATGTCTTCCCTGCACTGGATGAACGCCTGCTGGAATGGCAAATGCTACCCAGCACCCATCATGACCCTATCCACCAGCACGGCGGTTTACCTGACATTCAGCCCGGCTTCAGGCGACTCAATCCATTCGCTGAAACCTCAGGTGATACCCTTATTTTCCTTGAAGATGCAACCCAGCTTAATCAACGCTTCCAGCAGATCAAACTGGCCTCGCTCGGTCGTCTGACGGCCAGTATTGCCCATGAAATACGCAATCCACTAAGCGCCATCAATCATGCCTCACAGCTACTCGCCGAATCAGAACTCGATGCTGCCGACAGTAAACTGACCCATATTATTACTACCCAGGTACAACGCCTGGACAAGGTTATTCAAAATGTTTTGCAGCTATCCCGACAGGAAAAGAGTACGCCTGAAGCTATAAATTTGAAAAGCTGGCTGAACCAGTTCAAAGATGAATTTTGTTCCAGCCATCAACTTGACGACAAACAGCTAATAATAGAATGTTTATCGGGTGATATTAATATCCTGTTTGACTCCAGCCACCTGCACCAGGTGATTGACAATTTGTGCTCAAATGCCATTAACCATAATGATAAGCCTGTAGCCAAAGTAAAAATCAGGATACTGGTTAACTATGACACCATCCATGAGCAGCCCTATATAGATATTATCGATAATGGCCCCGGCATAGACCATGAACTGGCACAACAGATTTTTGATCCCTTTTTCACCACCAGCCCAAAAGGTACCGGGCTAGGACTGTATATTTCAAAGGAAATAATTGAGAGCAACCGGGCAAAGATCCGTTATATTGAACAGGCTGAAGCGGGCAGCTGTTTCAGGATCCATTTTCTTTTTTCCCATAAATAGGCGGGAAATGAACATCTACCACACCAATAAAGATCATATTTTTCAAATCGACGATCAGGGTTCCTACATAATCATTACTATAAATTGGGTAAAAACCATACTCTTTAATTGATAAATTATTTTTTGCTAAAAATGCCTCTACCTTATCTTTTTTATCTATCTCTGTTGTTAGTCGATTTTTATCTATCTGATTGTCAGCAATCTCACCCAGGTGACCATTGATTTCCTCATATTTTTCGGCCTGATACATGACATCACTGGCATTTTTTGTAAATATATCGACCATCTGATTGAAATATGCGCTGGCACCCACATCACGCATATAGAGTATCCGGGGAGAATCAAATACACCCGGTGAAGTGACATCTTTGCTCAATTTATTCATATCTATATCAACGCGGGTGATTGAATAAAATGCCCCATCATAATACAGGGCAAACAATGGCCTCATTTTATAGCTAATATGTACCCCCCAGGACAATGCCACCAACTGGATCAGTACAATCACGGAAATATCTCTAAACAGCTCTTTCCGTGGTTTTTTTATATTAAAAACGACCAGGGTTAATAAAGGCCCCAGCACCAGATCTACGATAATTATTAAATTAACGACCCGTGATGTCTCATGAAAAGTATAAAAGGGCTGTGGATACCATATAAAGAATATCATGCACAGCACTATACCTACGATTATTGCACTGGCTATAAGATGTAAAGTTGCGGCTTTTAAGCGATGTAGCACGGTAATATTCTCCCCTAATCAGGCCTTGTATATAATAGTAAACAATCGAGACACGCAAATTCGCATTAAATTTAACGTATAATGTACACTTAATTTAGTCTAAAAAGATAATCGTGAATAATAAGCTAATCAAAAAAGCACTTGTTGTAGATGACGAACCCGACATTTGTGAACTGGCAGAAATCACTTTAAGTCGCATGGGTCTTGAAACCCGTTCAGCATCTAACATTGAAAAGGCAATGCACCTGCTTGCCACAGAGCACTTCGATCTCTGTCTTACCGATATGAACCTGCCCGACGGTGATGGCATTGACCTGGTTATCCATATCCAGAACAACTATCCCCAAACGCCGGCCGCAGTTATCACCGCCTATGGCAATATGGATTCCGCTGTACGTGCACTCAAGGCGGGGGCTTTTGACTTTGTCTCAAAACCAATAGACCTACAGGTGCTACGAAACCTGGTAACCTCAGCCACAAAGCTGCCCTCGGCACAGCTGGATAGCACCAAAAAACAGGGCAGTAAAACACGTTTGATTGGTGAATCCCAGATTATAGAAAACCTACGTCACAAAATTTCAAAACTGGCGAGAAGCCAGGCACCTGTTTTTATTCATGGCGAATCAGGCAGTGGTAAAGAACTTGCCGCTCACCTTATCCATGAGCAGGGTGCACGCTCAGATGCGCCCTTTGTCCCAGTTAACTGTGGTGCTATTCCAGCCGAACTCATGGAAAGTGAATTTTTTGGCCATAAAAAAGGGAGTTTTACTGGCGCCATAACAGATAAGCAAGGTCTCTTTCAGGCCGCCAATGGGGGTACCCTGTTTTTGGATGAAGTTGCCGATCTGCCCCTGCAAATGCAGGTTAAACTGCTGAGGGCGATACAGGAAAAAACCATCCGCCCCATAGGCCAGCATGAAGAGCAGCCCGTGGATGTACGCATTTTAAGTGCCAGCCACAAAAATCTCGCTCAACTGGTGAAACAGGGTCAATTCAGGGAGGATCTTTATTACCGCATCAATGTCATTGAGCTTGAAATACCCAGCCTGAGAGAACGCCCCGAGGATATACCCCTGCTTATCGATATGCTGCTAAAACAACTGGTAATAAAATCCGGGCTGGATGAGTCACCCATCTTGAGCAATGAAGCCATGCAGGCCCTGCAACAACATAAGTTTCCGGGGAATGTACGCGAACTGGAAAATATCCTGGAGCGCACCCTGGCGCTTGCAGAAAACAACATAATTCAACTCAACGATTTACAATTGCCTGCAACAACTTCCCAGCAGGAACATAACGATACGCCAGCCACAACCAAAAATAACAGTATCAATCTGGCTGAACAGGAAAAAGACGCCATTATCACAACACTGGAACAGAATCGCTGGAATAAAACAGCCGCGGCCCAGCAACTGGGGCTCACCCTGAGACAACTACGATACAGGCTACAGAAACTTGGCATCGACTAGCCGCAGGCCAATCATCAACTCATCACGCCCTTAAGGGCAATACCCTTACTAGCTGCATTAACAATACATAATATACTTACTGTCCAACCATGACATTTTTGTCAATATGTGACAAAAGCAATCCACTTTGTCACATTGTGCCATTACAAAAACCAAACAACCTCATCCATAAGTCATTGTAATTATTAACAATAACTGGATTATAAAAAACTGGCACAACCCCTGCTTAATAGTTATTAACCCAAAAGGGGAAAATTTTCGGGCCGCTGCTAATCTTCTAAGCCTCGGTCCTAAAAACAGCCAATATTTCAGGAGAAACACCATGAAGAAAATCCAGCAAGGTTTTACACTTATCGAATTAATGATCGTCATCGCGATCATTGGTATCCTGGCCTCCGTTGCACTACCGGCCTATCAGGATTACACCGTACGAGCAAAAGTATCTGAGTTGCTTATAGCCGCATCATCATGCCGTACGTCTATTACAGAAGTCGTACAGTCTGCTTCAAGAGCTGATATCTCTGCTATTTTACCAACCTCATGCAGCTTTACTGCCTCGAAGTATCTTGCTTCAGGTAGCGTAGATGCCAATGGTGCAATCACAGTGGTTGGCGCTCAAGCAACGCTTGGTGGTGACACTACAGCAACAGCCAACTCGATTACTATGACACCTTATTCAGATGCAGCAGGCACAACAGCACTGGTTGGTACCACTGCTGGCGGCACAACCATAGCCGCCTGGAGTTGTGGCCCAGCGACAGCTAACCCAATGGCTACCAAATACTTACCTGGTTCTTGTAAGGGTTAATAAACAACCAGAGGTGGCAGGGGCTTAGGGCTCTACCACCATTGGTGAATTCAAAGAGACCGCTTCGGCGGTCTCTTTTTTTGTCTCATATAAATCATTACTGTGCAATTTATCGACGGCCATATAGCAGCACCCCTGATATCGCCCCCACTGCTCCTGATAACAGGATTTACCCGCATAGACCTGCAAACGCTTAAATGTGCGTACATTGTACGATATTCAGGGACCATTCCCGGCTTTAGTCATTTTCAATCGATTCAAAATACGCCCATTTCATAACCATATACGAGACGGGTATGGGCTATGGTCAGCAAATAATTGACTATTCATACACAAATTCTCATTATTTTTATATACTTACAGCTGATTTCTACACACCAAATCTGTATAAATAGGTATCATCTGCTAGAATCAAGCAATTAGATAATAATTATATTTACCTGCCATAAGAAGACCTGTATGAAACTTGGTGTATTACTCAATAAACTCATCCTGGATGGACTTCTTAATGAAGAGGATGCAGCTGCTGCACAGCAGGCCGCCACTAAAGCAAAACAAACCATTACTGATTATCTGGTTGAAAACAACAAGGTGTCTGCCAGCAAAATTGCTGTAATTAATGGCCAGGAATTCGGGCAACCCATCCTTGACCTGGATGCCATAGACCTGGAGACCCTGCCCAAGAGCCTGGTGGCAGAGAAACTAATCAAAAAGCACCATGCTCTTCCGCTGTATAAACGTGGTAATCGCCTTTATATTGCTATTTCAGATCCAACCAATCTCGTCGCCATTGATGAAATCAAGTTTCACACGGGCATTAATACCGAGGCCATCCTGGTTGAAGCCGATAAATTAACAAAACTTCTAGAAAAACTCCTCAATGAAGGCGAGGATGAATCCATGTCCGATATGCTGGACGAGGATCTGGAAGGTCTGGATTTTGAAGATACCGAGGCGTCGGATAAAAACGAAGATACTTCAGATGTTGATGACACACCCGTGGTACGTTTCATCAACAAGGTGCTACTGGATGCTATAAAAAAAGGTGCCTCCGATATCCACTTTGAGCCTTATGAAAAACGCTACAGGGTACGCCTGCGTATAGATGGCGTATTAAGGGAAGTGGCCTCGCCCCCGGTGGCAATGGGCCCGCGCTTGTCTGCGCGTATCAAGGTCATGTCCCGCATGGATACAGCAGAACGACGTGTTCCCCAGGATGGTCGCATCAAAATGCGCATATCCAAAAACAAGGCTATCGATTTTCGTGTTAACACCTGCCCTACCCTGTTTGGTGAAAAAATCGTATTACGTATCCTTGATGCATCCAGTGCCCAACTGGGTATAGATGCACTGGGTTACGAGCCAGAACAGAAACAACTCTATATGGATGCACTGGCCAATCCTTATGGCATGATCCTGGTTACCGGCCCCACCGGTAGTGGTAAAACCGTATCCCTCTACACCGGCCTGAATATCCTCAATACGGAAGATACCAATATTTCAACTGCCGAAGATCCGGTAGAAATAAACCTCGAAGGCATCAACCAGGTCAACGTCAATCCAAAAGTGGGTCTGGATTTTGCCTCGGCCCTACGCGCTTTCCTACGCCAGGACCCGGATATCGTCATGGTCGGTGAGATCCGTGACCTGGAAACTGCAGAAATTGCTATCAAGGCTGCACAGACCGGCCATATGGTAATGTCTACACTGCATACCAACGATGCCCCACAAACTTTGTCCCGCCTGGTGAATATGGGTGTACCGCCCTTTAATATCGCCTCGGCAGTTAATCTGATTATTGCGCAACGTCTCGGACGACGACTTTGTGAAAACTGCAAGACAGAAACAGAGATCCCTCATGAAGCCCTGTTAGAAGAAGGCTTCTCTCAAGCGGATATCGATAGTGGCATGAAAATCTACAAGGCCGTAGGCTGTGATCAATGCGATAAGGGCTATAAGGGGCGTGTAGGTATCTACCAGGTACTACCTATTTCAGAAGAAATAGGCCGCATCATCATGTCTGAAGGTAATGCTATGGAAATAGCTGATCAGGCTAAAAAAGATGGCATTCCTGATCTAAGGGAGTCTGCATTGAAAAAAGTAAAAGCTGGTGTAACCAGCCTTGAAGAAATAAACCGAGTGACCAAGGATTAATTATGGCAACACAGACAGCAAAAAAATCTACTTTTGTCTGGGAAGGTATTAATAAAGACGGTAAAACAGTAAAAGGCGAAACTACAGCTAATAATGCAAACATGCTTAAAGCTGATTTACGCAGACAGGGCATTCAACCCAAAAAAGTAAAGAAAAAAGCCCAGCCTTTATTTGGCAGTAGTGGCAAACCCATTACTGCAGCCGACATAGCTATATTTGCACGCCAGCTTGCTACCATGATGAAGGCAGGTGTTCCATTGGTACAGTCTTTTGATATCACGGCTCAGGGTCATTCAAACCCAAGTATGCGAGACCTCATACTGGCAATAAAAGCTGATGTAGAAGCTGGCGGCACCTTTGCTTCCGCAATAAGAAAGCATCCCATGTACTTCGATGACCTGTTTTGTAATCTTGTCGATGCAGGTGAGCAATCGGGTGCACTGGAATCTCTACTGGAAAAAGTGGCAACCTATAAAGAAAAAACTGAAGCCCTTAAAGCCAAAATTAAAAAAGCACTTACCTACCCAATCTCTGTGTTAGTCGTGGCCATTATTGTAACAGCCATCCTGCTAATTTTTGTGGTACCGGTATTTTCTGAAATGTTTGAAAATTTTGGTGCTCAACTCCCTGCTTTCACTCAATTTGTCGTTGATATTTCGGAGTACGTGACAGACACCTGGTATATAATTGCAGCCGCCATCGCCATCGCCATTTCATCTTTTATGCAGGCTTATAAACGCTCCCCACAATTACGATTCAACATGGATAAGTTAACTCTGAAGTTACCCGTTGTATCCGATCTGGCTTTAAAGTCTTCCGTAGCGCGTTTTTCAAGGACACTGTCTACTATGTTTGCAGCCGGTGTTCCACTAGTTGAAGCCATGGAGTCCGTAGCTGGCGCCTCCGGTAATCGCGTATTTCAAAAGGCCATATTGCAAATTCGGGATGATATTTCCACGGGCCAGCAACTACAGTCCTGTATGGGCCAATATCCCCATCTCTTTCCCAATATGGCCATACAAATGGTTTCCATCGGTGAAGAATCGGGTGCCCTTGATGAGATGTTGTCAAAAGTTGCTGACTATTATGAAGCACAGGTAGATGATTCCGTAGATAACCTGACGGCATTAATGGAACCCCTCATCATGGTATTCCTTGCCGTAGTCATTGGCGGCCTGGTTATTGCCATGTACCTGCCCATTTTCAAAATGGGCGAGGTCGTATAACATAACCATGGCATTCATTGATCTTCTACAGCAAAATACCTGGTTATGGTATAGCCTGATTACAATACTGGGGTTATCTGTAGGTAGCTTTCTCAATGTTGTTATTTACCGCTTGCCATTAATACTGGAGCAAGACTGGCGACAGCAGTGCCATGAGTTTCTCGAAATAGAGAGCACTGAACAGCCCAAAAAATTTAACCTCGCTGTACCCGCTTCCAAATGCCCAAACTGTGGCCATAAAATCAGGGCATGGGAAAACATTCCCGTTATTAGTTATCTTATCTTAAAAGGTCGATGCTCCGATTGTAGTAATAAAATATCTATTGAATACCCACTTATAGAAATAATTACAGCCATACTTTCTGTTGTTATTGCCTATCACTTTGGTATCAACTGGCAAACATTAACGACGCTAATCTTAACCTGGGCATTAATTGCCCTGACCATGATTGATTTCCATAAACAACTTTTACCGGATAACATCACGCTGCCATTACTCTGGCTCGGTATCCTGGTAAATATGTTCGGACTGTTTATTGACTTGCAATCTTCAATTATCGGAGCCATGGCCGGCTATATGATCCTCTGGCTGGTATTTCATAGTTTTAGACTAGTCACAGGTAAAGAAGGCATGGGTTACGGCGATTTCAAATTACTCGCTGCACTGGGCGCGTGGATGGGCTGGGAGATGTTGCCACTCATTATTATCCTGTCATCTTTAGTCGGCGCGACTATTGGAATAGCCATGATCATTTTTACACGTCACGACAAAAATATCCCTATTCCCTTCGGCCCCTACCTGGCAATCGCTGGCTGGATTGCGCTCCTCTGGGGTACTGAAATCAGCCAGGCATGGCTCAAGATATATTAAACAGCATGCTTGTTATTGGCTTAACCGGTGGCATTGGTTGTGGTAAATCAACAGTTGCTGATCTCTTTGGTGAGCTAAATGTGCCCATAATTGATACCGACCTGATTGCACGTGATCTGGTCAAGCCGGGTGAACCGGCACTTGAACAAATTATCGCCACCTTTGGCACATCTATACTCAATAAAGATAATCATCTAAACCGAAAAAAACTGGCTCAAATTTGCTTCTCTGACAGTCAATTACGCCAAAAACTGGAAGCCATACTGCATCCGGCAATCAGGGAACACATGCAACATCAGCTAAATAAACTGGATACTGACTATGCCATTGTTGTCATTCCCCTGCTGTTCGAAACAGGTCAACAAAAAATAGTCGACCGGACACTGCTTGTCGATTGCACTGAAACCGATCAAATCACTCGTGTACAGCAGCGTGATAATCGAACAACTGAAGAAATATTAGCTATCATAGATGCACAGATGCCTGCCGATAAGAAACGGGAATTAGCCGATGATATTATTCAAAATAATGCTGATATTATAAATTTACAGTCCCAGGTTAAAATATTACATAAAAAATATTTAAACCAGTCCCAATTATGACGACTATATTTCCGTTTTCATGCTATTTTATGTAACAATATAAACAATGCTGAAAATTGCCAGGTTATATTGTGTCTGACTCTCTCGTTTTTGAACAACCGCTAAATGAACGTATCCGTACATTCTTACGACTGGAACACCTGTTTAGCCAGTTTAAACAACACCTCGAACATAGTTCTGCCTGGGATACTCACAGTGCAATAAAAGCCATCCTTGACATCTTAAACATGGTAGGTCGTGGCGACATTAAACGCGAAAGCATAAAAGAGCTGGAGCGACAAAATTCTAACCTGAAAGCCTTTCTCGAAATACCGAATATTAATCACGGTAAGTTGAGCCTGTTAATTGATGAACAGGAGCGCTGCATTAATGGTCTACATGCCATACCTGGCAATATAGGCCAGTCACTACAACAAAATGAGTTGCTAAACGCCATACGTCAGAGACTAACCGTGCCAGGAGGGCTGTGTGATTTTGACCTGCCCGCCTACGCACACTGGCTAAACCAGCCCTATGAAAGCAGACAACTGATACTTGAAGAATGGTTTGAACCACTAACCGTGTTAAGAGACTCTGTTAATCTAATCTTACAGGTCATTAGGGAGAGCACTGACTCAATAGATGAAATTGCTGAAAGTGGTTTTTACCAGAAAAATATTGAGAGCAACCAGGCCTGCCTGTTGATTCGAGTGATGCTACCCAAAGGCTCTAATATCTTCCCTGAAATAAGCGCTGGCAAGCACAGATTTTCTGTCCGCTTTCTCAAAACACAAAATCCAGCTCATCGACCGGAGCAGGAAAAGCAGGACGTACAGTTCAAGCTAGCCTGCTGCACACTTTAGAATTTACCTACGGCTTGTCTGAAACCGTAGGTCTGCCTGCAATATACGATCAGGCTGATAAATATTAAATCGTGCGAGCCAGTCGTCACCTCCCAGGCTACATACAGGTAACAGCCCTTCTACTGTCCATTGTCTATCCGATGACTGTTTTAAAACCAGCTGGTTAATCTCCATATCCATGCCCGGCATTACGAAATCAATGCTAATCCTGTTAACACCCGGAAATTCATTGAGCGCATTAACCGTAAAAGGAACCAACGCCGATGGTTCGCCAGAGAACCTGACAGTTAGCTGATGCCCATTATAAGCCAGTCTGCAGCCTGTCTCAGCTGGATTACACGCACCCACAGTCACATGGATAACCGGGAGCTCAACACTGGCCTGATGGCTTAACCATTGGCCCAATAGATATGAACCGCCAACGAGCAGTACAAATAAAATAATCCGGGATCTAGCTTGCATCTGACCAGAGGGAAGAGATCGCTGCAATACCCTGAGCACCATGCTGCCTGGCTTCATCCTTATCCTTTCCTGTCATGCCTCCCAGGGCATAGACCGGGCAATTTACTGTAGCTACCATGTCAGCAAAAGCGTGCCAACCTATACCTGGAACGCCTGGGTGACTGGTAGTTTCCCTGACCGGTGATAACAGTAAAATATCGGCACCCAGTCTCACCGCCTGCTGCATCTCCTGTTGATTATGACATGAGACAGAGAGTAATTTATTGTCGGCTATGGGCCGTTTATCGTATTCGAATAAGGCGCGACTGTTTAGATGCAGGCCATCTGCATTAGTTTTTGCAAAGACATCGGCACTCGTATTCAATAACAAAATGGCTTTTTTTTCCTGGCAAATGGCCCCTGCTATTTCAGCAACTTTCAAATAATCATCCGTCGCCATGTCTTTGCATCTTAACTGGACAATCTTTTCACCCCTATCGATACTTGATTTTAGCTTTGCACTAAAATCACCGTGATCAGTAAATGAACCGGTAATCATATATTCATCAGGGAGCTGCAGTGCCGCGATTATTGGCATATCGGCCTCGGGGAAATTAATATTAATTAAGTCTGGTATTTTCACCCACTTGATAGGCTGGCCTTCAACACCCCTGGGTATTCCATGAAACGATGTTACTCGCCATACATCGAGCAGAACCGATTTATCAGTATATTGGTGCCGGATTTTTATCAGTGGCGAGAACTGCTGTACATCTATATCCAGTTCTTCTTTAATCTCGCGCTCTAATGCATCTAATACGGATTCATCAGGCTCAAGCTTACCGCCCGGAAACTCCCACAGGCCACCCTGGTGAGCACTCGCTGGTCGACAGGCAATTAGCACTTCATTATTTTGATTCGTAATTACAGCGACTGCAACCTGTACATATCTGGACATTTGTTTTGTAGAAGACTCTTGTCGACCTATGGCTTATTTAACTGGAGTAATCGACTTCCAGAAACTGACTAACTATCTGTTACCCGCTGATTGACGATCCTGCTTGAAAATTAACTTCTGTATTCAGCATTAATTTTTACGTAATCATATGACAAGTCGCTGGTCCAGACCGTTGCAGCAGAATCGCCATTTTTCAAATCAATACGAATTGTAATTTCATCCTGTGACATGACGGCCTGACCCTGTGCCTCGGTATAGGAGGCCGCCCGGCCACCAGCCGAGACGATACAGACATTACCCAGGTAAATTTCAATCTCATCTATATTAAAGTTCACACCCGAGCGACCGACGGCTGCAAGTATGCGACCCCAGTTAGGGTCACTGGCAAATAAGGCTGTTTTAACTAATGGGGAGTGCGCAACAGTATAGGCGACCTGGCGGGCATCCTGCGCCGATGGGGCATTGATCACATCCAGTGTAATATATTTGGTTGCACCCTCACCATCGCGTATCACTGCCTGTGCCAGGAAAATACAGACCTCATTAATTGCGGCCTGTAATAGGTCAAAGTGCTTGCCTGCCGCCTTAATTTCATCAGCGCCCGATTGCCCACTGGCCATCAAAACACAGGCATCATTTGTCGAAGTGTCACCATCTACGGTAATGGCATTGAATGAAAGATTTACCGCCGTCTTTAAACACGCATCAAGTAATTCGGGTGCAATAGCTGCATCGGTCGCAATAAAAGCCAGCATGGTGGCCATATCGGGCCTGATCATACCCGAGCCTTTTGCCACCCCGGTAATAGTGACCGTTGTGCCGTTGATATCTATTTGCCTGGAAATACCCTTTAACAGGGTATCGGTGGTCATGATTCCCCTGCCTGCCTCGAGCCAGCCATCTTCATCCAGACTGGCCAGTAGCTGGGGAATGGCCTGTTCGAATTTGGCCATTGGCATATTTTCACCAATAACACCGGTCGAAAAAGGCAAAACTTCTGCGCCTGAACAACCGGCTGCATCAGCAACCCACTGGCAGGTTTGTAATGCATCCCTCATACCCTGCTCACCTGTACCGGCATTGGCATTACCTGAATTAATTAACAGGTAACGTGTGCTTGCTTGCGACAGGTTCTTCTTCGCCACACTGACGGGTGCAGCACAAAAAACATTGCGTGTGAAAACAGCAGCACATTGACTACCGGGTGCAAGCTCAAACAGGACCAGGTCTCTCGCTGGTTTCTTTTTGATGCCTGCAACCATAGCGGCAGCCTTAATACCCCTAACCGCTAATAATTTTTCTGGCTCTTTTAAACCCACCGCCATGATTGTTTAACCTCAGCTTAATTTGCCATGACATTGCTTGAACTTCTTACCCGAACCACAATAACAGGGATCGTTGCGGCCAATTTTGGTTTGCTGCCGAACATAGGGGTGATGCCCCTCATCACTAGTTTCTGCTTCATCCTGCATAGCACTGGCACTGGCATGTTCATAATTCACTTCGGTGGGTGCATGTTGTTGTTGCTCAAGCTGAGCCATTTCTTCTTCAGAGCGAATCTGCACTTTCGACAAAACAGAAATAACTTCCTGTTTAATCTTTTCAAGCATTTCGCCGAACATTTCAAATGACTCTCGCTTATATTCCTGTTTCGGGTTTTTCTGTGCGTAGCCACGCAAGTGAATACTCTGGCGTAAATAATCCATGGCACCAAGATGCTCTTTCCAGTGATTATCTAATACCTGTAGCAGGATATATTTTTCAAAACGACGTAGCTCATCTTTTCCAATCTGTTCTTCTTTCTGCTTATAATGACTCACTATCTCATCGAGTATCTTTTGCTCCAGGCTATCGATATTTAACTGGTCATCGTCATCAAGCCATTGCTGCAGCGGTAAGTCCAGCGCAAATGCATCTTCAATTGCAGCCTGTAGACCCTCGATATCCCACTGTTCTTCCAGGGTGCCCTGCGGAATATATGTAGCATACAAAGCACTTACTACATCTTCTCGAATCGACTCTATGATCTCGGACATATCATCTTCAATCATCATTTCCGTACGCTGGCTGTAAACGACTTTACGCTGGTCATTCGCCACATCATCATATTCGAGCAATTGTTTACGAATATCGAAGTTATGGCCTTCCACCTTGCGCTGTGCATTTTCTATGGCCCTTGATACCCAGGGGTGCTCGATCGACTCACCCTTTTCCATACCCAGTTTTTTCATCAGACCAGCGACACGATCCGAGGCAAATATGCGCATCAGATCATCTTCTAACGAAAGATAGAAACGCGTCGATCCGGCATCGCCCTGGCGACCTGACCGACCACGTAACTGGTTATCGATACGCCGTGATTCATGGCGCTCACTACCCACAACGTGCAGGCCGCCCGCATCCAGCACCTGCTGGTGGGTTATCTTCCACTCTGCCCTGATTTTTTCTTTTTCTTCTTCAGTTAAATCAGGATTATTCTTTATCTCCATTTCGGCATTACCACCGAGTACGATATCGGTACCACGACCGGCCATATTTGTTGCAATAGTAACTGCGCCGGGAGCACCCGCCTCGGCAATAGTCAAAGCTTCACGCTCATGCTGCTTCGCATTAAGCACGTTATGCTTGATTTGCATTTTTTCCAGCTGTGTCGATAGATACTCTGATGCCTCGATTGAGGCCGTACCAACCAGCACGGGCTGCTTACGTTGCTGGCAGTCTTTTATATCTTCAACTATGGCAGCAAACTTTTCCTCTGCCGTTAAAAAGATCAGGTCACCATAATCTTTTCTTGCTACGGGTAGATTAGTGGGTATGACCATAACCTCGAGACCATAGATTGACTGGAACTCGAATGCCTCGGTATCAGCTGTACCGGTCATGCCCGAGAGTTTGTTATACAGGCGGAAATAATTCTGGAAGGTAATGGATGCCAGTGTCTGGTTTTCATTTTCAATATTTACACCTTCTTTGGCCTCTATAGCCTGGTGCAAACCATCTGACCAGCGACGCCCTTCCATGGTTCGCCCTGTAAATTCATCGACGATTACCACCTTGCCATCTTTAACGATGTAATGCACATCCCTCTGGAATAAAACGTTGGCGCGTATGGAAGCATTCAGGTAATGCACCAGGTTGATATTGGCAGCACTGTATAGGGAATCATTCTCATCAAGAATCTTTTCACGGATTAATAATTTCTCGATGGTTTCATGACCCTGCTCGGTCATATGGATCTGTTTATTCTTTTCATCAACCGTATAATCACCCTCAGCATCTTCACCCTCGACATCTTCATGCTCGGCTTTTTTGAGTTCTTTGACCAGTTGATTGAATTTTATATACAGTTCCGAATTATCATTAGTGGGCCCGGAAATAATAAGTGGTGTACGTGCCTCATCAATAAGGATGGAATCGACCTCATCGACAATGGCAAAGTTGAGTTCTCGCTGGACTCTATCATCCATGCTGAACGCCATATTATCGCGCAGGTAATCAAAACCGTATTCGTTATTAGTGCCATAGGTAATATCAGCGGCGTAGGCCTGCTTTTTATCTAGCGAATCCATACCGGCAATGGCAACACCTACACTCATGCCGAGAAAGTTATAGAGGCGTCCCATCCACTCTGCATCACGACTGGCAAGATAATCATTCACCGTAATAACATGGACACCCTTTCCGGGCAGTGCATTGAGATAGGCGGCCAGGGTTGCAACCAGTGTTTTACCCTCACCGGTACGCATCTCTGCAATATTGCCATGGTGCAGCGCAATACCACCTATCATCTGTACGTCAAAGTGACGCATCCCCATGGATCGACGACCGGCTTCACGTACAGCGGCAAAGGCCTCGGGCAATAAATCATCCAGGCTCGCGCCCTGCTCCAGGCGTTGACGGAATTCAACTGTTTTAGAACCTAGCTGCTCATCACTCAGGGCTTCAAATTCGGGCTCGAGTTTATTAATCTTTTCAACTATTTTCTGGTATTTCTTAACCTGACGATCATTTCGACTGCCGAAAATCTTACGCAGCAACTTGACTACCATGGTACTTCCTTTGGCTTTATCTAGAATAATTTTAGGGACTTATTATGCCCGAGAAATGGGCAGGGCTTAAGCATCGAGTGACAAAAAGTTGCATGAAATAGTGGTTTTTTCAATTATGAGCAGGTAAATACCCTGCTATTTATTCAAATTAGCTACTCGCGGGAGCATCTATTACAAAAACCACCTCTAAACGATAAGGTTTATGGTGATTAGTGCCCCTGGACAAAGCGCTGGGGATTGATCTGCCGACCATTCTTAAGCACTTCAAAATGGACGTGTGGCCCGGTTGAACGCCCTGTTGACCCCATTAACGATATAGAGGTACCTTTTTTGACCGTATCCCCCACATCCACCAGGTTTTCTTTATTATGGCCATAGCGTGTGACATAACCGTTACCGTGGTTGATTTCAACCAGGTTTCCGTAACCGAAACGCTTACCTGACCAGGTAATAACGCCGCCAGCAACAGCCAGTACTGATGTACCGGTTTTTGCGGCAAAGTCCATACCCTTATGAAACTGTAACTTACCGGTAAAGGGATTGGTTCGCATACCATAATAAGAAGATATCCAGCCGCGATTAATGGGGCGACCTTCAGGGAATACCTCTTCCTTCATGTGACTACTAATGAGGATATTCTCTAATACACTCAGCTGCTCTTCACGGTCCTCTAATTCGGTGATTACGTCATCAATTTCGCTACCAAAATCAAGATTTACGGCGCCATCAGCCTCATCGGGGCCACCCAGTCCGGGCGATTCTTCAAAGTTAAATTCACCCGGATCGAGTTTTGCAATCTTGATCAGCTTCTGCCCCAGGGCATTGAGGCGGGTTGCATGGGCCTGGATCTGTCCAAGGCGTGCGGCGAGGGCATCGAGATCAGCCTGGGCATTAAATCGGGTTTTTTCGATTAACTCACGCTGCATTTCTATTTCGTGCTGTATATTAACCAGGCGATCCGATGACTCCATGGACTGTCCCCACCAGAAGCCCATTACACCCACGCCTGTAGCAATAATCAGTGTAAATACAACGAGTAAGGTGAGCTGAACGGGGCTACCGATTTGTATCCGGTATGGCCGTCCACGAAATTTGCTGAGTAAAATAATATTCATATGTAAATTATTAGCTTTTTTAACAACCTAATGACAGATAATAATCTAAATTATAGAAAAAAACCCGTAACAAATGGAGATTTGTGACTTAGAATAAGATTTTTACACAATCCACCGTCAATTACACAGGTTTTTGGATACCGAAGCATGAAATCTATTTCCCTGTTAATCAACCAGAAGATACAGCAACAGGCACTTCTCCTCGAGAAGCTGACTCGCCTGATACATGCTGCCCTGCCGGCTAATTGTAAAAGCCATACCCAGGTTGCCGGTATACGCGAGAATCAACTGATCCTGGTCACGGACTCACCGGTATGGGCCGCAAAATTACGGCTTTATACGCAGAATATACTCCAGGTGATGGAAGAACACGGCCAGCTATCTATCAACCGTATACAGATAAAACAGGCTCAGCCCAAACGAATACCTGAACCTGTACCCGTCAAGACACGACACCTGCAAAAAGCGAGCGCCAATATGATAAAAAAGACAGCCGATGGAATCGATGACCCGGCGCTACAGGAAGCCCTGTACAAACTTGCCAATAATAGCCTTAAAGACGACTAAACTCAGGCCTGCACGGGTTTGGCGTAAGAAATAGGGGAAACCGCATTTTCATCCTCGAAGGTCACTTCTTCCCAGGCTTCCTGGTCGGCTATTAATGCTTTTAACAGTTTATTATTTAAAGCATGGCCTGATCTAAAGCCAGAATAAGCGCCTATCAGGCTGTGGCCCAGCAAATAGAGGTCGCCGATCGCATCAAGGATTTTATGTTTAACAAACTCATCTTCATAACGTAAGCCGTCCTCATTCAGTACCTTGAAATCACCTACACCAATGGCATTATCGAGGCTTGCGCCCAATGCAAGATTATTGGTGCGTAGCTTCTCAAAATCACTCATGAAACCAAAGGTACGGGCACGACTGACTTCTTTTACAAAGGACGTGGAAGAAAAGTTAATTTCTGCATTCTGGGGGGTACCATTGAATACCGGATGATTAAAATCAATGGTAAAACTGACTTTAAAACCATCAAAAGGCTCAAATTTTGCCCATTTATCCTGTTCTTCGACCAACAAGGGGCGCTTGATTCGAATAAAGCGCTTGGGTGCATCCTGCTCGACTATACCCGCTGACTGCAACAA
>JAOUMO010000152.1 GCA_029881425.1 Gammaproteobacteria bacterium | reverse complement strand
GATTACAATAAATTTATTTTTATCAGCCGCAAAAAATCTGGTGCAATAATACACCAAATCGAAATTCTATTTATTCATAATTTGAAGGGATACCTGAGTAAAATACTATGGAATTATTCTTTTCATTTATATTTCAATTACTTATGTAATAATTTAATTTTATGACACGACTACATACGGGATAAAAGCAACTGCCTGATCTCCGCATCAGTGAGCACTATGGGGTTTGTTTTCATACTACTCCCCCTTGAGTGGGCCACCACGTGATCTATACCATCGTCACTCAACCCCAGCTGCTCCAGTCGTGGCAATCGCAGCTGCTCCGTCCATTCCTGTAGTAGCGCCAGCAGGGCTTCATGGGCCTGTGATGCCTTCTTGAAACGCTTACGGCACAGGGTTTCCGCAATACGCGCATATTTATCCAGCGATGGATTACCCGGCTCGCGCTTGTTCATTGCCCTGATATTCAGGGCACTGGCCTCGGCCACCAGGGTGCCACAGACCACACCATGGGGTATAGGATAAAAGGCACCCAGTGGCGCGGCCAGGCCATGTACCGATCCCAGCCCCGTCTGGGCCAGGCAGATACCGGATAACAGGGAGGCATAGGCCATGTTAGCCCTGGCTTCGGCATTATCATTGTGCTGATACATGGGCAGCAGGCCATCACGTACAGCGCGTAAGCCACTCAGGGCCAGTGCATCGGTGATGGCATTGGCCCCTGTCGAGACATAGGACTCTATCAATTGTGTCAGCGCATCCATACCATTGGCCGCTATCACATCGGGGGGACAACTGATCAACAGGTTCGGGTCAACAATGGCATATTCGGCCACCAGCCGGTCATCACGAAAGGATTTTTTAAACCCATTCGCTCCCTGTACACTCAATACCGCATTTTTTGTGGCTTCACTGCCGGTGCCCGCCGTCGTGGGTACCGCAATGAATGGCAGGGCTGGCCCCTGGTACGCCAACTCGGGTCCCACACCCTCGAGATAATCCATTACCGTGCGCTGCACCCTGAGCAGGCCAGCTATGGCCTTGCCCGCATCAAGGGCACTGCCACCACCCACGGCCAGTACCAGGTCAATAGCCTTATCGGCATATTCCAGTACCACATCATCCACCACCTGGGGGGATGGCTCACCCTCGATTACACAATGGTGCCACGCCATATCTTGCGTTGACAAGTCATCGATCAGCTGTTTGAAATACACGGTTTTTTTAAATGACCTGGCACCGGTTACCAGTAATACAGTGCGGCCGTACTGTTTACAGATGCCCGCCGTACGGCTGAAAACCCCCTGCCCAAATTCAATGCGTGGCAGGCGTGCAATGGTAAAATTATTTAACATGTTATTTGTACATCCGGAAATAAAACATTAAAAGAAATACACAGGCTGGGGCAGGTTGGGTAGCGCTTAAAATAAAAGAAATACTCGGGAACGGCCAGGATAGACGCATTACTATAATTCGCTCTGATATTAACAGGAAGCAACTGCATCATTATATCCTTAAGACTTAATTTGTGAAGTTGACGGCGACTCGATCAGGATTAAATAAAACAGCCATCAGGATGCTCTGAAATTATTGCAGGGTCAAGACAAAACCTGTGATTTTGTTTCACAAATGATATAGTCAGGCTAAATATCCAACCAAGCAGAAACCATGCCACTACCTAGACTTGTACTCTACCCAGGCTGCAATAGTGATACAAAAATTGATGTCGAACGGATTAAAAAATCCCTGCTGGATATCGGTTTAATAGAATCACATATCAATGAAGGCATGGCCTATTTACCCGGTAAAAATTTCCTGCAGCTACTGACATTCCTTGGCTGCTCACCCAACATCAACCTGCACCCCGATGAAGGCGAAAATTATTGCCATATATATTTTGGTGAGCTCTCAAAAGACCCCCTATGCCTCGGTCATACATCATCGGCAAAACCTAAATGTCCACAGTGTAAAACGGTCATACAGGACTGGAAAAAAAACAGCCTGTGGCAAGATGGAACAAGCCTGATCCAGTGCGAGAAGTGTGGCGCAGAAAATACGCTAAATAAATTGAAGTGGCGACGGGAAGCCGGTTATGGAATATTCAGCATCATGATTTATAATATCCATCCCCATGAGGCCGTACCCGCCGAACAATTGCTGTTACAACTTGAAAAGGTAACGGCAGCCAGCTGGGATTATTGTTACGCCAATAATTCAGAATAGTGTGACATCATCATTATTATCTATATCCGCCTGCTGTTGCTCGGAGGTTTTACTCGATACATCATCCGCGTTCAATAATATCTGGTTGATCAGGCCAGATAACTGGCGAGACAAAAAGGTAAACTCTCGCCCCAGTTCCGATGCGGCCTTTGACGCATCGGCCGTTTCCTGTGCAATCAGGCCAATACCCTCAAGGTTTGCCGAGACTTTTATCGCCGATTCATTTTCCAGTTCGGTATCCCTGGCAATCTGCTGATTTAATTCCATGATGGATTCAGTGGACCGCGTAATTGAATCCAGCGCTTCGCCGGCGGTACTGGCATGGGCAACACTATCCTGTGATTTCTCACGCACCACCGACATGGCATTAACAACCTGCTTTACGGCGGCCTGCAATTTTTCTATCTGCGCTTTAATATGTTCAGTCTGTTCCTGCACCTTGTAGGACATGCTGCGTACTTCATCGGCAACCACGGCAAAGCCACGCCCCGCATCACCGGCACGCGCTGCCTCTATTGCGGCATTAAGCGATAACAAACCAGTCTGTTCAGTGATGCCCTTTATGACATTCAGGATATCACCAATATTATCGCTCAGGCCTTCTAACTCATTGACTTCATTAACTGCATTATCCACCTGTTCTGCGGCCTGCCTCGAACTACTCAGCATACTTTGTACAATGCGACGACTCGACTCGGCGTCACTATAGGCCTGCTGTGCAGCCTCTGCCGCAGAGCGTGTGTGCTGCGCATTGCCATCAAGCATGGACGACATATCCCTCAGCGACAGTACAGACTCATCAATCTGCTGTTTTTGTATTTGTGTCTGCGTATGGCTCTCACCCGTTAATGCGGATAACTTTTCAGATTCTTCTATCAGGTTTTCCGAGGAACTCATCACAAGATCAATGACCTGTTTAATTTTGCCCACAAAGTCATTAAAGGCCGTTGCCATGTGGTCAAACTCGGTATTATCTTTAACTTCAAGCTGATGAGAGAGATCGCCCTTATTTGAAATCATATTCATCGCAAGCACGGTATTATTCAATGGCACGAAAAACAACCTTCTAATCAGGTACATACCCACAGCACCAATCACACAACCCATTATTAAAAAGAGCATGATCATGTTAATAGTGTACTGGATACTGGCATCAATCCGCTGTTTATCGTCATAAATTTTGTTTCCCAGTACATCCATAGCCTGCTCTAAAACGACATCCAGCTTATCTATAATGGGCCTGATAGTATTGACTAAACGGGGCTGGAATTGCTGCCGTAGTACCTCGGTGCTGATCGTAGAATCATAATTCTCGAGCAGAAAATGATTCTGTTTTAAATATTGTTGAATGCTGTCATTTATATCAGTGACCAGCAAGGTGAAAGCCTTGTCGTCAACATTATCCGCATGCTTGTGCAAATCATCGATAAATCGGGGAAACTGCTGGGTGTGTAGTTTAAAGTTTTTGGCATAACCGGTATCGCCGGTTAAAACCAGGTAGGCTATATCCAGGCTACTTTCTTCAAACAGGGTCTTCAGCTCGAATATTTCATGGATGGCATTTTCATAATGATCTAAATGCTCATGTTGGGTATGGCGAATCTCAAACTGCATAAATAGCAGATAAATCATGACAAATACCAGCCACAGGCCAATACTCCCCCCAAGACCCCATACTCGGCTTTGTATACTATTGAAACTGGGAATGAATGCTTTCAAAACGACCTATATCAGTTGTTGCTTATATTAAATGTGTTTATAGCCTCAAATTATCCATTTGTCATATGAGATAATAAAACTGTTTGAAGACATATAAATAACGGCACTATGGCTCATAATGCCTGAGGAAATGATCCATGCGCTCAAATACATGCTCCATATCGTCTTTACGCGGTAAAAAGACAATCCGGAAGTGGTCGGGATCAGGCCAGTTGAATGCCGTGCCCTGTACCAGCAATATCTTTTCCTGTAGCAGCAGGTCCAGTACAAATTTCTGGTCGTCTTTAATCGGGTAGATTTCGGGATCGAGCCTGGGGAATAAATAGAGCGCACCCTCGGGCTTTACACAACTGACACCCGGTAACTGGTTAACCATGGTCCAGGCGTAGTGCATCTGTTCATATAAGCGGCCACCGGGTCGGATCAGGTCCTGGATACTCTGGTAACCACCCAGTGCAGTCTGTATCGCATGCTGGCCGGGCACATTGGAACACAGGCGCATGGATGAGAGCAATTCCATACCTTCAATATAATCCACGGCAGTATGCTTGGCACCGGAGATCACCATCCAGCCGGAGCGAAAACCGGCAACACGATAGGTCTTGGAAAGCCCGTTAAAGGTTACAAACAGGACATCATCGGCAAGCGAGGCGAGTGAGGTCTGTACCGCGCCATCATAGATAATCTTGTCGTAGATTTCATCCGCGTAGATGATCAATTTATGTTTACGCGCCAGGTCCACCAGTTGCAACAGCACCTCGCGTGAATACACGGCACCGGTGGGATTATTCGGGTTGATCACTACGATGCCACGTGTCTTTGGCGTTATCTTGCTTTCTATATCGGCAATGCTGGGCTGCCAGTTGTCCGTCTCATCGCACAGGTAGTGTACGGGTTTACCACCAGACAGGCTCACCGCAGCGGTCCATAGGGGATAGTCCGGTGCCGGGATGAGCATTTCATCGCCATTGTTCAGCAGTGCCTGCATGGATAATACAATCAGTTCACTGACGCCATTACCAAGGAAGATATCTTCAATTTCCACATTGGCAATATTTAATTGCTGGCAATACTGCATCACCGCCTTACGCGCATAATACAGGCCCTTCGAGTCACTATAACCCTGGCAGTTGGCCAGGTTATGTACCACATCCTGGATAATTTCATCCGGTGCCTCCAGGCCAAATGCTGCAGGGTTACCGATATTTAACTTGGTAATGCGGTGCCCTTCTTCTTCCATGCGCCGGGCTTCCTGTAAAACAGGGCCGCGGATGTCATAACAGACACCGTCTAGTTTATGTGATTTAATAATAGTGCTCATTGCCGTTATTCAGTGGATACATATAACCCGTATCTTAAGTGATGTATGCATTGTTGTCTTTAGTAATATAATAGATCCTTTACACAAAATTGGTGGTTGCTCCATGCATATCGTTGTTGTTGATGCCCAGAATATTGCGGGCGATGTAGATTTTCCGATGCTCGAACTGGATAAATTTGGCTGGGAACAATTCTGCGGGCTGGATAGCGATGAAGTCTCTCAACGTTGCTGGCGGGCCGATATTATTATCAGCGCCACCACGCCGATAGATAAAAAGGTTATAGATGAGGCCTTTAAACTTAAGCTGATTGTCTCGGCATCTGACTCATTTGAAGGTATCGATATCGAGGCCGCCTCGGCAAG
>JAOUMO010000151.1 GCA_029881425.1 Gammaproteobacteria bacterium | reverse complement strand
TAATAGGCGCTGGATATCCAGCAGGATTTTGTAAGCAACATGGCAGGAATGATTAAGAAACAGGGCATGGGTGAAAAATGTAACACCCTACTCCAGACACTGGCATCATCACACCAGGAGGCCTTCCAGAAAACATTTTCACAATCAGTCAATCTAACCGACAACCTGGTTCAGATGATTAAGCAACTTGAACATACGTATGTGGATAATGAATCCGATGTCGATATTCGATCTGAAATCGAATTACCCGGCACCAATAATGAAGACCGGAACAAACAGAATGAATCACCACTCGACTTTTAGTCTCACACTGTTTCGTCAGAAATGTATTAACTTCCACTAGTCTCTTTTAAAGACACCTGTTAACTTTTCTATCCCAAGAACAAAATAGTGCCATTATGGCGCAGGCAACGAAGCTCCTGTAAACTCAACAGCTGCGAGTGAAGTCGCCACTCCCCTGAAGCAATACACGAGTCTATTATGAGTTTTACCTCCCTGGGTTTATCCGCACCGCTACTGCAAGCCATCGCCGACCAGGGCTACGCGACACCCACCCCCATCCAGGCAGAGGCCATACCGGCAATTATCAGGGGCAAGGATATAATGGCCGCGGCGCAGACCGGCACCGGCAAAACCGCGGGCTTTACATTGCCGCTACTGGAAAAACTGTCCACGGGCAACCGGGTCCAGGCAAACCAGGTACGCGCCCTTATACTAACCCCGACCCGTGAGCTGGCCGCCCAGGTTGCCGATAGTGTTGCCACCTATGGCAAACACCTGTCACTACGTTCTACAGTGGTCTTTGGTGGTGTAAAAATCAATCCGCAAATGATGAGACTACGCCAGGGTGTGGACATACTGGTGGCAACACCCGGTCGTTTGCTTGACCTCTACCAGCAGAATGCACTGAGGTTTAAGCAACTCGAAATACTGGTACTGGATGAAGCCGACCGCATGCTGGATATGGGCTTTATCCACGATATCAAAAAAATTATTGCGCTATTACCCCGGCAACGCCAGAACCTGATGTTCTCGGCCACCTTTTCCGATGAGATTCGCGAACTGGCCAAGGCGATTGTGCATAACCCGCTCGAGCTATCAGTTAGCCCGCGCAACACGACCGCAGAAACTGTAGAGCAATGGATTTACCCGGTTGATAAAAAACAGAAACCCGCCCTTCTTGCACACCTGATCAATGATAAACAGTGGCAGCAGGTGCTGGTTTTTAGCCGCACCAAACACGGTGCCGACAAGCTGACGCGTTACCTTGAAAAGGCCGGCATTAAAGCGGCAGCCATTCATGGCAACAAAAGCCAGGGGGCACGAACCCGTGCACTGGCTGATTTTAAAAAGGGTTCGACACGTGTGCTGGTGGCGACGGATATCGCCGCCCGTGGACTGGACATCGACCAACTGCCACAGGTGGTTAATTTTGATTTGCCCAATGTAGCAGAGGATTACATTCACCGGATTGGGCGTACCGGTCGTGCCGGTAGCAACGGCCAGGCAGTGTCACTGGTCTGTGCCGATGAGTTCCAGCAGTTGTCGGATATTGAACGCCTGATCCAGCAATTAATAACACGACAGGTCATTGATGGTTTTGAGCCGGTGAATAAATTACCGGCATCGCAGCTGGATCGTCGCCCACTGAAACCCAAAAAACCTAAAAAACCAAAGAAACCCAAAACGGGTCACCGGGATGGACAGCGATCGGCCGAGAATGCCCAGGGGCATAAACCCCAGGGACGAAAACCACCTGCCGATAAAAAATCTAACAGCATTAGTCCACAAATGAACGCGAATAAACGCAAATAAAAATTTATGGTTTTACTGATAACCTGAACGAACCTGAAGGATGACAACTAATAAATATTTATTAATTTAATATTCGCTTTTATTTGCGCTGTTTGCGTTCATTTGCGTTTTCTTTTATATCCGCTGAACTTCGATTCCGGGGTAGAAGAGTAAACATTATTCTGCCTGCTTTATATTTGCCTGACCCGGAACGAACGCCCCTTTAATTTGCCTTCTTCCAGTTTTTTCAAGGCGGCCTTTACCGCCTTACGGCTGACCGCCACATAGGCGCGGTTATCGAATAACTGGATTTTGCCCACCGCTTTACCATCTATGCCCTGTTCACCGGTGAGTGCGCCGAGGATATCACCGGGGCGTAGCTTCTGCTTTTTACCGGCTGCAATCAGCAGGGTCGCCATGGCCGGTTTATATACGGGCGTTTCCAGCACGCTAAAGGGCGGTAATGGCTCGGTCTTGATTACCAGGTCGAGATACTCCTGCAATCGCTCGACCTTGTAACTTTCCTTTTCGGTAAACAGGGTACAGGCTATGCCCTTACTGCCCGCACGGCCGGTGCGACCAATGCGGTGTACGTGTACTTCGGTATCGTGGGCCAGCTGGTAGTTAATGACGGCATCCAGCGCATCGATATCGAGACCACGCGCGGCGACATCGGTCGCCACCAGTACCGAAATACTTTTGTTCACAAAGCGTACCAGGGTTTGATCTCTATCCCGCTGCTCCAGGTCACCGTGCAGTGCCTGCGCACTAAAACCATGGTGGCAGAGTTCATCGGCCACTTCCTGGGTTTCCTTTCGGGTATTGCAAAACACCACTGCCGACTCGGGGCGATAGTTTAACAACAGCAAACGCACCGCGGTAATACGCTCGACACCCTCACCCAGCCTGTACAGGTATTGCTGGATACTGCCACTATCATGGGTCGAGGCCAGCTGCACCATGACCGGATCATGCATGATGCGTTTGGCGATGGATTGAATCTGCTCGGGGAAGGTCGCACTAAATAACAGGGTCTGCCGATGTTCGGGCATGCATTCGACGATAGCATCCAGTGCCGACTGGAATCCCATATCGAGCATACGATCGGCTTCATCGAGTACAAAGCTATTCAACTTATCCAGCTTGAGCGTGCCTTTTCGTAAATGCTCCTCGACCCGCCCCGGTGTGCCGACGATGATATGCGCCCCATGCTCCAGTGATCCGATCTGGGGACCAAATGGCATGCCACCACACAGGGTAAGCACCTTGATGTTGTGGATGGTGCGCCCCAGCCTGCGGACTTCTTTGGCGACCTGGTCGGCCAGTTCACGTGTAGGACAGAGCACCAGTGACTGTACATAAAATCGTTTTACATCGAGTTTTTCCAGTAAGCCCAGGGCAAAGGCCGCCGTTTTTCCCGAACCGGTTTTTGCCTGGGCAATAACATCCTTTGCATCGAGTATGCTGGGCAGGCTCTGCGCCTGTATCGGCGTCATTACCCGGTAATCGAGCGAGGCAAGATTCTTAAGCAGGTCAGCGTGTAGCTTAAGGGATGAGAAGTCAGTCTGGGTCAAGGTAGCGGTCCTGTATTCGTGCTGTATCGTAATGGGTCTTGAGTCGATGGATAAAAACATAAAATGTGGGGTGCATTAAATCAGCCACCAACAAAAAAGGGCAAGACCATCAGGCCTGCCCTTTTAGCCCTCGGACACAGGGCCCGAGGCTAACCTGTATTGCAAGCAATACAGGTCATGCGATTTAAAATTAAAGCGCTACGATGTTCTCTGCCTGAGGACCTTTAGGACCCTGGGTAACAGTGAACTCAACTTTCTGACCTTCAGCCAGAGTCTTGAAGCCGCCACCTTGAATTGCACTGAAATGAGCAAATACGTCTGGGCCTGATTCCTGCTCGATGAAGCCAAAACCTTTAGATTCGTTAAACCACTTAACAGTACCGGTAGTTGTAGACATAATTTTAATCCTATTTAATCAAGAGTAATTTTAAAGCCTTTTTTAACAAGGCAATTTGGCCGGGAAGTGTTGCTATTACTTATGAAGAACAGGACGAAGACTTAAAACTGGGCAACGAAATGGTGTGCATAAATATAAGAAGTACTTTCAAGCTTGTTGAATTATATAATAAAATCGCCGCAAATCGCAATGATTTGTATTATTAACAAATCCGGCGCGACCACCCAGTGCCTCTAAACTCACTGGTATTGCGAAAAAATCTGCTAAATTTGTTATTTTTTGTTTATAATCAATTAGTTATAATACAATCTAGCTAATGAGCCAGACACCAGAAAGTAAAATTTGGGCCACTAACACGAGGCATAACGCCAGCTGCCCCCGCAAGTCCCTGCATTAACCCCGGTATTTACTGGTAATTATCATTAAAAGATAAGTTATATAAGTCTGGTAAAGCCATAAAGATTCACCTATAGTTGGATCAGCTACAGGTTCTGTTATTGGCAGTTGTGGTTGTTCCCACCGTGTTACACCTCGACTCGCTCCATTTCATAAACTGTAGACAACACTCAAATTTAAATTATTTCAGGTAAAAAGTTAATATGGCTACAGGTACTATAAAGTGGTTTAACGAATCCAAAGGTTTTGGTTTTATTTCTCAGGACGACGGCGGCGCAGACGTATTCGTACATTTCAGCGCAATTCAGGGTACAGGCTTCAAAACCCTGGCTGAAGGCCAGAAGGTCTCCTACGATGTTGAAAATGGTCCTAAAGGTCCTCAGGCGAGTAACGTAACTCCCGCCTGAGAAAGAAACATCGGATAACCGAAATATCGAACCCCGCCCTTGCGGGGTTCTTTTTTCACGTCTTTTATCTGGTGCCTCCACATCCAGAAGGGTGATGCATTGAAAAAATTATTTATTGGCAATCTCCCTCCCAGCACTAGCGAAGCAGACGTTAATACGCTGTTCTCCGCATTTGGAACGGTACGCTCACTCAAGCTGGTCATGGATGTCTTTTCCGGTCAGTGTAAGGGTTTTGGCTTTGTCGAGATGGAAGGCCATGAAGCCCGCGCAGCGATTGCAGGCCTCAATGGCAGGGACTTTAGCGGCAAATCCATTAAGGTTGGTTTTGAAACGGCAAAGGCAGGGCGCAGGGGCCGTTAATATATACTACCATTGTGCACATTTAATAATTCAGCAATAACCCTGGGCCAGGTTATCCACCGGGGCTTAATCGCCTACTTTTAATAGCGCATTAATCTGAGCCCTCAGAAACTCATTCTCATCCTCTAATATTGCAATACACTGGGTCAATTCCGTATTATTCGCTTCGAGACCCTCGAGTTGGCGAAACATATTTTCAGTTTGCTCTTCGACAGCATCATGTGCTTCACACTGTCCATCAGAATCCTCACCTTTAGTTACGCGTTCTAATTCTAACAGGCTTTTATTTTGTGCCAGGATCTTAGCCAGCACATTGTTTGCATAGTCTTTAAGAAAATCAATATGCTTTTCCTGGCGATCGATGACAAGTTTATATTCATAATCCACCTTATCTTCTTTGTTATAGATTAATTTAAGCGCATGGATAATTTTATGGCGCGACAGCATATTGTATAAACTGTTTTCTAACACCTCTATATCAATAGTTTTCGGAAACTCCCTGGCTCGATCTTTTTCTATACCAAGATAATCGGATCTCAGTTTAAACAGCATGTTTGTTATTGCCTGATCCGTTGTCAGATTATCCGTGTCCTGCTTAAAAATATACTCATTAGTTGAGCCTAGCTCTGATTCAAAATAATCCATCAGATCATTTTTTGAAGACATGGGTTCTGGCTCAGGTTCTGGCTCAGGTTCTGGC
>JAOUMO010000015.1 GCA_029881425.1 Gammaproteobacteria bacterium | reverse complement strand
CATGAAACATCACTGAATGGATTGGTTACATCAATACACGCAAGCATAATTCATAGTATTATAAAAATGTTAATATGGTTTATCGGGCAGGTTTTTAGCGCGCAGAATAAAGCGCCGACGTTGACGGTATCCTCGCTATGGCCGCTGTGGCATTCAACAAAATTAAAACTGTAATACCCTGCAATTTGATTCGATCCTTAGTTTATTTCTGAAAAATTGTATCTCATCTATCCAGTGACAGGGGGGAGATCATGATGGCGACAAAGGAGCAGCTGCAGAAAAAAATCACTCCGCTAGACGGCAAGGATTACGGTGCCTATCAGGCTCTGATCGGCAGCTATGATTTTGATCAGTTCACCCTGGTGATCGAGCAGATACCCAAAGATCCTTTTGCACCACCCCATACCGGGATTTACCGGGTCCAGTTTCCACTGGTGGATACGGTAATTGATGCCGGCATGATCGATTCAAAAACGGCCGACATTGCCTGCCGAGATTTTTATGCGCGCCAATTTTTCTTTCACAGCCATAATATGGCCGGTAAACGGCGGGGACCCGGTTACAGCGGTATCATCACCATCAATGAGCCGGGGCAGGCCATCCTCGAGCGTAGCTCGGTGCTTATTCATGACCAAACATTGGAAGTCCGCTGTTTTGTCGGCCTGCCCGCATCCGGCAGAAAAATAAAGGCAAAGCTCGCGATTAAAATGCTGCTCGAAGAACTGCCAGACATTGTTCGTTTATCACTGCACCGTGATCATACGGATGCCAACCAGTTGTTGTCACATATACATACGGCGATAGATGCCGAGTATTTGCGGGCGACACTGCCGGCAATGGGGTTGCTGGCATTTATTGCCGATGGCGCCATGCTGCCGAGGGAAAGCGGTACCAGTGATCGCCCCCTGGTCAGTGACTCGATCGTCCCGTTTAAAACCCCCGCTAGCCTGAAAACCGACATCGATCTGCCTTACGCCGGAACAATAACCGGCATGGGTATACCACAAGGTATCACCCTGCTGGCCGGTGGGGGTTATCACGGTAAATCGACCCTGCTGCAGGCCATCGAGATGGGCGTGTATAACCATATCGTCGGCGACGGCAGGGAACAGTGTATCTCCCTGAGCGAGGCAATAAAGATCAGGTCCTATAGTGGTCGGCACGTGGTGAAGACTGATATCTCGCCCTTTATCAGGAATCTCCCCTTTGGTGCAGATACCCGCGCGTTTAGCACTGAAAATGCCAGTGGCAGCACCTCACAGGCGAGCAATATTATCGAGGCCATGGAGATGGGCGCACAGGTGCTGCTGATGGATGAGGATACCTGCGCCACCAATTTTATGATCCGTGATATGTATATGCAGAAACTGGTGAAAAAATCAGACGAACCGATTACTTCTTATATCGATAAGGTGCGGCAGCTTTATGTTGAAAATAATATCTCGACCATCCTCGCGCTGGGCGGTGTCGGTGATTATTTCGAAGTGGCCGATCGTGTTATCCAGATGATCAACTATGAGCCACAAGATGTCTCCGCCCAGGCCAGGGATATAATTCATTCATATCCCACCAACAGGATCAGGGAGGATGTTGACTACCCGATTCAACCCAGGGCACGTATTCCTGTTGCCGCAAGTATTGACCCGATCAGTGAATATAAAAAATTGCGCCTCTATACCACCGAGGTACATAGCCTGCACCTGGGTCGAAATAAAATTGATCTGACCGACCTCGAGCAGTTGATCGAACTGTCACAGACCAAAGCGATTGGTTATGCCATGTTGTATGCCCGGCAGTATATGGATGGAACAGGCACGATGAAACAGGTCATCGACCGGGTGATGGCCGATATTGAAGAGAACGGGCTCGATATTCTCAGTGAAAAGATTTCCGGGCATTTTGCCCAGTTCCGCGCATTTGAACTGGCCTTTGCAATGAATCGCATGCGCTCGTTTAGCGTCGATCAGGTACAGTGATTTGAGTGCCAGGCACGCCTGGTATCAGCAGCTAGCAATCAAGGATGGCTTTAGTTTAGTAATGTACGGCCAGCCATATCGTTTCAGTGTCAGGTTTCGTCCAGCTGACTTTGTGTTTTGTATGAGCCGGTATATTGATGTGGTCACCTTCTGCAAGGGGTATCTCTTTTCCATTTTCAAAACAGATAATGGCTCCTCCTTTTAACACCATTACCCATTCATTTTGTGCCTGGTCATACCAGCCTGTTTCTGGGGATGTGTGGCCGCGGGATAGGATGCGTTCAATTTTTATATTTTTAGTGTTGATGATTTGTTCAAAAATTTCCTGGTCAAGGTCTGCGGGAAGGGATTCAAATATATTGTCTGCGTGCATAGAAAGACCCTGGCTTTAGAAAAGCAAGTGGGCAGTGTGGGCGCTCATGGGCGTAATGCACGAAACAGTGCGCCACGGGTGCTTTGTGCTGTTTTGTAGCCAGTGAGTGCAACCAGCGTGGCATCAATAAAACCGGCTGCACTCATGATGCCCAGTAAGCTGTCGGCTGTCAGGGTGCCCTGGATGCAATTGGCCCAGCTCGCGGGGCCTGATACCGGCTCGCAGGCGTCATCCGATATACGAATCATGTCTGCAAACTGCAGGCGACCCCCGGGTTTCAATACACGAAACAGTTCCTGGAATACCTTCGCTTTGTCACCCGCCAGGTTAATCGCGCCGTTTGATATGACGACATCAATAGAATGATCGGCAATGGGCAGGTCAGCAATATCGGCCTGATAAAATTCAATGTTGTCAGCTGAGACCAGGGCTGCATTGTTGCGTGCTTTGGCCAGCATGGCCGGGGTGCAATCGATGCCAATGACCTTGCCGCTGTCACCTGCCTGTAAGGCGGCGATGCAGCTATCGGCGCCAGCGCCGCAGCCAAGATCAAGTACCGTCTGGCCCAGGCTGATGTTAGCCAGCTGGAATGGGTTGCCGACGGCCGCTGCCGATTCCCATACCCTGGTGGGCAAACGGTTAAGCCACTCATCGGCATAACCGAGTTGTTGCGCATTTGTCCTGCCGGTAGCCCAGCCAAAATCGCTATCGGGCTGTTCCGCCAGTTTTGTATAAAGGGCAATTAGCTCTGGCTGGATTCCGGTATAGTTACAAGCGGTCATAAATGCGCTATTCCTGTTCTGGATGGGCTAAACTCACTGGCCTGGTGACAGCCACGGCAAAGTGGCTGGGTTTTTATGTGTCTGGATTTACCACATCAGGTCATCCGGTATTTCATAATCAGCGTAGGGGTCTGTTTCATCCTTGGGTTGTTGTTCCGCAGTAAATAAAATAACCCGTTTCTCGTTGCGCTGCTGGATCTTTTCGGCAATGGCTTTGGGCACCAGCTCGTAGCGGCCCTCTATGCGCGCAATACCCAGTTTGCCCTGGATGATTTGCTGTCGCATATCCTCGTTAATATAAATACGCTTAACTTTTTTGTCGTGCTCAAAGTTGTATATGAGTTCACAGCTATGATCCCGTGGTATGCAGTTTTGCAGGATGATTTGATTGATTTCTGCAGAGACCGCCTTTTTGCGGGCGGCTTCTTCTTTCTTTTTGTTTAATTCACGATCGCGTTTGGCCTTTTCTTCCGCAGCCTGCTGTGCCTTCAACCGGGTTTCATCTATCGCCTTTTCTTTGCTGGTATATTCCTGTTTTTTCTTTTTATGCTTGTCCTGCCGGGCTTTCTGTACCTGCTGTTTATTGACTATGCCGGCCTTAAGTAGTTGTTCCTGAAACGGATTGCTCATTCAGTTGGTCTCGTTATTTCCTGGGTATTTAGTGATTTTATCTGACGTTAATGAGTAGTTAATTCTAATATAAAAAGGCTGCCAGGGCGTAATTAATTCAATTCTTGTCAAAAACGACCGGTTATCCATTATGTAAAAGCGTGATAACTAACGGGCAAGGCAATTCTCTGGACAGGTGAGTGTGACAGCGCCCATGATTTGCCATTTTCCCGGTAGGCCGGAAGTATGGCTATGGCGCCTTGGTGAATGATATTCCCGCTAAGCCACTCAATACCGAGCCATGGCTCAGGAGCCGTTTAGTTGCCACCTGGATCGAGGGTTTTATGCCTGTTTTTTGATAGTTATAGCTTGAAATATCGGCAATGAAATCAATATAAATCAAGTCTGTTAAAGATGAAATAGGATATATATTACGTATTACTATTTAAAATTTTTATCGGCACATGAAACCGGGTAGAGGCGGGTTTTGTGGCAGTAGATGTAGTGGGATAGATTTGTTCGTCTGGCAATTGTCTATTTAACCTGCTATGAATGGATTAGGCAGGGACAGGGCTCTCATGGGAAAAAACGCAATATATCGCATTTCGTCCCATCCAGGCCTGATTAGAATGGAGGGTTACGCAAATATGAAAAACGTAAATCAATCTTCAGATCGCCAATCGCTGCTATTTTCTGATAGTTTAACAGCGGATTATCAGGGCATGAGCGACGGAGAACTGCGTGAGGCCTTTGCGACGCTGCTGTCAGAGCGGCCTTTTCCACAGCCCCGTTCTGCCGGCCCCGAATATCTCAACGAGTTACACCTCTACCAGCTTGAGCTGGAAATGCAAAATCGCGAATTGCATGCCTCACAGGTCGTGCTTGAGGAATCGCGTGAGCGTTATGCCGAGTTGTACGACAATGCCCCTGTTGGCTATGTTACGCTGGATTCTAAAGGCATTATACAGGATATCAATCTTACCGCTGTCTCCCTGTTAGAGCACGCGCGTTGCCATTTAATCGGACTTCCTTTTGCGAGCTGCTTGACGAAAGATCAGAGTACGGTACTGTTCAAATTTTTAAATCGAATAGAGAAAAGTGGGGAGTCGTTGGCGCTGGAAACCTGGATATCCGCTCCAAAAAACACACGACGTGAAGTACAGCTTGTCGGTAGTGCACGCAAGGATGTAATTAACGATAAAATCCAGTATCGCCTTGCAATATACGATATCACCAAACGTAAGGATGCTGATCGCGATACCGAGGCGCGCAAAGAGGCGCTGGTACATATGGCGCGCATCAATACCGTGGGTGAACTGGCCGCCTCCCTGGCGCATGAACTAACTCAGCCATTGCAGGCGGTGGAGCATTTTAATCATGCGGCCATACAGTTAGTGCAACGGCAGGGCATGGATGAAAAAGAAGAAACTGAGGTACTAAAATTACTACAGGCCTCAGAACAGCAATTACAGAGAGCAGGAAAAATTATTTTTCACCTGCGTAAGTTTATTCGTCATGGCACAGTTAACAGACACCCGGAAAACCTGCGGGATGTGATAGCGGCATCGCTGGAGTTGATGCAGCCGATGTTGCGTGACAAGGCTGTTGAGGTGAGTCTCACGGGGCGCACAGATTTGCCATTGGTTAATATTGAGCCGGTGCAGATCGAGCAGGTACTGGTGAACTTGTTACGTAATAGTATCGAGGCCATGAGCAGGATCGGGAGTGAGTCACGCAGGATTGATATCAAACTCATTACTAGTGGTGACTATGTACAGGTAACGATACATGATAATGGGCCGGGTCTGAATGCGCTCGCCCTGGACCATATATTCGATGTATGGGAGAGTGACAAAGCTGATGGCATGGGCATGGGGCTTGCGATTAGTCGATCATTGATCAAGGCCCATGGTGGACGCCTGTGGGTCGATACCCAGGAAAAGAGTGGCGCAGCATTTAATTTTACACTGCCCTTTGCAGCAACCGAAATTAAAAATAATGGATTATGATCCAACAGTATACCTGATTGATGACGATGAGGCATTACGGCTTGCAGCGAGTGTGACCCTGAAAATAGCCGGGTATAAGGTAAGCGATTATGCCTCGGCGGAGTTATTCCTTGAGGATATGAATCACGATATGTCAGGTTGCCTGATAACGGATTTGATGTTGCCGGAGATGAGCGGGATCGAATTGCAGCATGCCCTTATTGCTCGCCATATAAAGTTGCCGATAATTTTCATGACAGGTTACGGTGATATAAATGAATCAGTCCATGCCATCAAGGCGGGGGCACTGGATTTTGTGGAAAAACCAGTGCCCCCTGCGGCGATGCTGCTGCGTGTTGAAGAGGCGCTGGCGCTGGATCGATCAAACCGCGAAGCTGAAGCCAGCCATGATGAGTTGCAAAAGAAATTCAATGAACTGACGCCCCGTGAAAAAGAGGTGATTGCCCAGGTGGTGACGGGTAAAACAAATAAGGTGATTGCCCGAGAACTGGATATCAGCTTTCGCACGGTTGAAAAACACCGGGCAAGTGCCATGTTAAAACTGGACATCGATAATGTGGTTGAGCTGGCAAAGCTCTACCTGCCTGAAATAACCTGATCCTGTGGTGCTCACTTAGCAGCAGGCTAATATCAGCATCCCTTTTCTTAGTTTGATTTTAATCAATGAAGTGTAATTCTGCCCAGAGCAGTCATTCTGTTGCTTTTTTTAAGTCCTTGTATTGCCTTCCCATATTGAGCTCAATCACTGGCCTGGGTATTTCTACCTAAGTAATCAAGCCTATATCAGTCATGCTTAAGACTCGATAAATTATGGCCTCAGGACGCATTATTTAAAAGCAAATTTAATTCAGCTAGAGGTTTAAATTAGCGAGGTTTAAAAGTGAAAAGTGTCTATGCCAATAAATCATGCACAGTATTGAATATGGACAGGTCCATCTTCCCAGCGACGGATAAAAGTTTAATCAGACAGGCCATGCTGTTACTGCCGGTACCGATGATCATGGTCAATCAGGATAATCTCATCTGTTATGTAAATCAACAGGCAGAGCTTTTAATGGCTCAATCCCAGGTTAATATGCTAGGTAAACAGTGGTTTGATATTGTCAGTTTGTGTGACCAGGCGGGACAATCGATAATGCTGCCTCCCATGGCAATGAAACAGTCAACACGGCTACCCGATAATCGTGGCTGGTGGATGCTGGGTTCCGAAACTGGAAAGCAAATCCCGGTGCAGTTATCTGTCGCATCGATTGACGATCCGGCAGCACAAAAACACTATGGTTTTGCCGTGGTGTTCTATGAGATGAGCGACATTCAGCAATTAGTTGAGCGCCTGCTTCATCAATGTTCACATGACTACTTAACCGGCCTGGTCAATCGCTCGGTATTTGAATCACGTTTGGCCCGTGCTGTGGATAATTCCGCAACAGGCATGAGTTCTCACGCCCTCATGTTTCTGGACATGGATAACTTCAAGACCATTAATGATAGCTACGGCCATAAGGCGGGTGATGCACTGCTACAGAATATTGCCCGTGTTTTTCGTTCAATTATAAGGGATCGTGACACGCTGGCACGTTTTGGTGGTGATGAGTTTGCACTGTTGCTGGAGCATTGTAATTTAGCGCATGCAATGGAAACGGCTAACTTGCTGCGTATGGCATTACAGGAATCGCCACTTTACTGGCATGGAGAAACGATTAAGTCGGATGTGAGTATTGGTATGGTGATGATTGGTCACACTAGTCCTTCGCCCGATACCCTGCTGTTGCAGGCTGATGCCGCCTGTTATATGGCTAAGAAACAAATCTGGAAACACATACATGTTTACCGGCAGGGTGATGCGGCGAGTGTATTCACTTCAGGCAAAGTTTCGCAGGAAGGATTACATCCACTTAGCTTCGATTTCGTAGGGGAAGACAATGCCAAAAGAGACACAAATACCAAAAAAAATGCCTAAGGGTAAAGCAATGGTAAGCAGTAAGGCAGGGCAGGTGGCACCTGCAAAAAAACAATTGCGAAAGGAAAGAACAAAACATTGAAAACAATAACACAGGATGAGCTCAGGGGAATGATAGTTGAGGCGGCCTATTATCGAGCCGAAAAGCGGGGTTATAGCGGTGGTAGCGAACAGGAAGACTGGCTGTTAGCAGAACAGGAAATTTACCAGCAGTTTTCAGCTTCGACCATGGCGCATTAAATAAGTGCGCACAATAAACGGGTAGCTGCTATAGCCGGTTACCCTTGAGTTAACAATTAACAAATCGGGTAAATACGATGGAACATCGACACTCAGACCGTATATCTAAGAAGCTGTATGCAAAAATCTATTTTAGTGATAACACCAGCAGTGATGTGCTTACTCGAGATGTAAGTAAGCAAGGCTTGTTTATTGAATTACGTAATCTAAAACTCGTTAATAACAGGATACTGAAAGTAGTGCTGTGGGATAGTGGCGGCATATATTCCTGGTATACACGAGCCATGGTCATTCATGCCAGGCGGGATGGCGCGGGTTTGTTGCTGGAAAAAGACTTGCCTTTATCTTTTCGCCAGGAAATGGTCGGTAATGACCATCTCAGGGCCCAGGCCTAATTAAACAGGATACGCAGCGCCTATAATGGTTGACATGATACACGCTGTAAAAAAGATCGAAAAAAAATAAGTGCCAGGCAGCTTGACGGGTTTTGAAATATATAATTTCATTGTACGGTTGGCAAGGCGCCCATTTTTATAATTGTTATTTAACTGGAGAGTGTGATGACTAAAATAGCAAAGAAAGATGAAAAGGCTACTGAGGCAGGTAAAGAAATCCAGATGGCGCAGCCGGCACACAGTCTTCGTCGACTGGATGATATCGAGAGCATGTATGATCGCTGGTTCGAGAATTTCTTCCCGCGAGGCTGGCTACAGCCATTGCATCGTGACTGGCCATTCCAGAGCGAGAGAAAAGCGTCCACGCAAATGCGCCTGCCAAAGGTGGATGTGATTGACCGTGATGACATGGTCGTTGTGCGTGCAGAAATTCCTGGTGTCGAGAAGGAAAATCTGGAAGTTGTTGTTTCAGATAATATGTTGACGATCAAGGGCGAAAAGAAGCAGGAGACAAAAGAGGAAAAAGGTGATTATTATCGTTGTGAGTTATCACAGGGTGGTTTTTCACGAACATTGATGTTGCCACATTACGTAAATACCGAGGGTTCAAAGGCTAAATTTAAAGATGGTGTACTGGAACTCACTATGCCCAAGATCGATAAGGCCCTGCGACGTAGTATCAAGATTGACTAGCAGGTTTAATTAATGATGTGATGGTTTTTGGCCAATTTTAAGACGTCAAGCAGAGTCTTATAGCGCCAGTGTCGATTAGGTGCTGATATTACTTCTCTCTCCCCCGGAGAAGTCAGAAAGAATAACGTATCTAATCGACTTTTTTCAGGCAATAACAGTTAATTATCAAGGTTAATCAGAGCTAATCCCTTATTGATGCAGTCACATAAAGGATGAGTGGCATAAATCATGTCCACATCAATAGGTCAACATTGATCGAAATCCTCGAATGACGGGTCGCCCTGCTGTGAATACCAGCATAATGGCACTGCTCGAGTTTCTGCTATAATGCGAGTTTTTTAAAGTCTGGATAATGGTCAGTCCTATGAGTACAGAGCAAGCATTACATGCACGCAGTGAATCTAAATGTGAATTATGTGGCGCCACCGAAGGCCTGGGTGTATATGAAGTGCCGCCTGTTATAGCGCCCTGCACTGATGACTGCATTCTCATTTGTAACACCTGTCGCGAACAAATCGAACAGCCAGAAAAGGTAGACCCCAATCACTGGCGCTGCCTGAATGACAGTATGTGGACCCCGGTACCCGCAGTACAGGTAATGGCCTGGCGCATGTTGACGCGCCTGGCTGCAGAAGGCTGGCCGCAGGGCTTGCTCGATATGCTATATTTGGACGATGCCACACTGGCCTGGGCACAGGCAAGCGGTGAAGGTGAGGCTGCTGAAGATAAGGTGATCCATGTCGATAGTAATGGTGCCGTACTTGAGGCGGGTGATACGGTTACCCTTATCAAGGACCTGGATGTGAAAGGGGCCAATTTTACCGCCAAACGTGGTACTGCCGTGCGTGGTATTTCCCTGGTGGCGGATAATCCCGAGCATATCGAGGGACGGGTGAATGGCCAGCAAATTGTGATACTGACAAAATTTGTTAAGAAGTCGGGTTGATTAAATACTGGCATTAGATACAACGACTTTTAAGGCGAAAAAAAGATTATTTATGGCTAATAACTCAAAAATTATAATAGGCTGTGAAGAGTGGTGTTCATTCCCCGGGCTGGGGATACCGGCCATCAAGGCGCGTATCGACTCCGGTGCCAAAACCTCATCCATTCATGCCTTTAATATTCAGAAATTCAGGCGCTCCGGGGAGACCTGGGTCAGCTTCGAAGTGCATCCCTTACAGAACGATAGAAAGACCGTGGTGCGTTGCGAAAGACCCGTGCTCGATAAACGTACGGTAAAGAGTTCCAGTGGCATTACAGAGACGCGTTATGTCGTGGGTGCCACAATTAAAATTGGTGATGAAAACTGGGAAATTGAACTGACATTAGCCAATCGTGATTCCATGGGCTATCGCATGTTACTGGGTCGCCAGGCCATGAGTGGTCGTATGCTGGTCGATCCATCCGTGAGTTTTTCACTGGAAAAAGTGACGAAAGAAAAAATTAACCAGTATTATGGGCAGTCAAAATCAATCACCAGTGGTTTGAAAATAGGCCTGCTGGCCAGTGACCCGGAGCTATACAGTAATCGACGTATACTCGAGGCGGGCGAAGAACACGGCCATGAAATGGTATTTTTGAATATTAAGCAGTGTTACATGAAACTGGATGCCGTTTCACCCCAGGCACATTATCGTGGTGGCGCGATGATTAATGACCTGGATGCCGTTATAACGCGTGTTCGCCCGAGTGCTACATTTTATGGCAGTGCCCTGGCACGACAGTTTGAGAGTATGGATATCTACACCACCAATTCATCAGTCGCTATATCGCAATCAAGGGACAAGTTGTTTTATTTGCACCTGCTGCTTAAAAGTGGCATTAATATCCCGGCCACGGGTTTTGCCAATTCGCCGATGGATAGCAGTGACCTGATTGAAATGGTGGGTGGTGCGCCGCTTATCGTTAAGTTGCTTGAAGGCAGCCAGGGTAGTGGTGTGGTACTGGCGGAAACAAAAAAGGCGGCAGAGAGTGTTCTTAATGCATTTAAAACGCTGGGTTCCAATTTGCTCGTGCAGGAATTTATCAAGGAGGCCGAGGGAAAAGATTTACGCTGTTTTGTTATTGACGGAAAAGTCGTTGCATCTATCCAGCGTGAAGCAGCACCCGGTGAATTTCGTGCAAATATCCACCAGGGTGGCAGTGCCTCCTTTGTAGAGATTACACCAACAGAAAGGGCGCTTGCTATCAAGTCAGCAAAAATCCTGGGACTGAATATTGCGGGTGTCGATCTTATACGGTCAAAAGAAGGGCCTTTACTGCTGGAAGTGAATTCATCGCCGGGTCTCGAAGCTATAGAAGCGGCCACGGGTAAAGATATAGCCGGTATGATGATTTCATCAGTGGAGAAAAAGCTGGGCTGGAAAAGGGCGCTTAGTAGTAAAAAACAAACTAAAGCCTGAGCCCCTGCATTAATTTATTTACTTTTAGATAAGGCAGTATTAGTGACTTATGATGTATTGCCTGTCGGTTTAGTGAATTAAGGTATTTAAGATAAATAGGAATTATTCGCGTTAATAATTGTCAAGATCACATTTATTTATTAGTATACCTGCAATAAGTAGGATTATCGTTCTCGGAAGACCATGGAAGAAGCCGTTATTGCAGAACGTGTTCACTGTTAAAGTGATAATAAATGATAAAAAGACTTCTCATGGGATATTATGCGTATGATACCTTCTGATCTATTGTTTAAAGCGATAGACCAATGATTCGCATCGTCGTTATTAATGCCAAGGGCGGCTGCGGTAAAAGCACCATTTCAACAAATCTTGCCAGTTATTATGCCTCCAAAGGTTTTAATACGGCCCTATATGACTACGACCAGCAGGGTTCGAGTATGCGCTGGTTAAGCTCCCGTCCTGACACGGTTTCTAATATATATGGCGTTACGGCCCATAAATGTGCTGCCAGGGGTGTAACCATGAGCTGGCATCTGCGTATACCCGCAGGTACCGATCGACTGATTGTGGATACGCCGCCGGGTTTAAAGGGGCCTGATCTGGTCGAGCAGATTAAAGGTGCGGATTATATTCTAATACCGGTTCTACCTTCCTGGCTGGATATTTGTGCCACCGCCGATTTTCTTCGTGACCTGATCGTTGATTTGAAAGTGCGGTCAGGTAGAACGCGCATCGCCATCATCGCAAATAAGGTGCGCAAAAATACGACGGCATTCACCGAGCTGGATAATTTTTTGAAGAAATTAAATGTGCCCGTGCTGGCACAATTACGCGACACACAAAATTATGTGCGTATCAGTAAGGTTGGCCTGGGTATACATGAGCTTGCCCATAAGTCACTCGATGTGGATAGAAGGCACTGGCAGTCGATTATTAACTGGATAGAAATCAGCGAAAAGAATAAAAATATCCTACGAAGCACGTCTGAGGATAGTGTTAAAACTACAAGCCACCCCAGTCAGATCAGTCTCGTTTCTTAAATTTCCCTGCCCGGCATTATCTGACGGGTGTAAATGTAAATTCCCATAAGCTCTGGCAGTTGTCGGTGTCTCAAATTAGCCATAAGCGGTCGTTGGGTAATTTCAAAAAAATCAAAAGAAAACGCAAATGAACGCTAACAACGCAAATAATCGCTCTTGTGCTTCCATGCCCCCGCGAAATTAGTGCATCCATGCACGTCAAAGCGAATAGTATCTGAACGGAATACTTGTACACCTTCGCTCAGGATGACAATAAAACTATCCATCTTTATTCGCGTGTATTTGCGTTCATTTGCGTTTTCTTTTACATCACGCGACCGGTTGAATCCGCAGGTGTAAGCAGCTATTCAATGATGCAATGCCCGGTCGGATTATGTGTTTAACCCAGTAGCTTTTTTGTTGCCTGAATGAGGCGGGCTGGATCAAAGGGCTTCTGTAACCACCCGGTAGCACCCATGGTTTTTGACTTTGACTTTTTATAATCACTATTATCCGTGGTTATCATGACAATGGGTGTGTGTAGATATGCTGGCATGCGGCGTAGTTTGCTGACGAGGCTGATACCGTTCATATTGGGCATATTGATATCGGTAAGAATCAGGTCGAACTGGTTATTGCGTGCCGCTTCAAGGCCTTCGACGCCATCATTGGCTGTAGTCACTTCATGTCCCTCTGCGCTCAAAACGGCCTTGACCATTTCACGAATCACTTTTGAGTCATCAACAGATAATATTTTTGCCATTAGCTTAGCACCTGGGCGTTTGTTTTTTTATAAGTATATTTAAAAAGGATAGTACAGGTTGTAAAAAATGTGGGCTCACAGGGCGGTTAAGTAAGAGCCTGTAGAAGCCCATAATTATTGAAGGTTAATTATTTGGGTTTCTTGCCAACCAGTTTCCTGATCTTGTTGATCTGCTCTTTTTCCCATCGTTCACCGGCCGCGAGCATCATCTTGGCCTTTTGTTCGCCGAGTTTGAGTAGTGCTGTCTCACGCTTCAGGGCGGCATTCAGCTGGTCCTTTAAGACGGCTATTTCGGCCCTGGCGGCCTCTTTAGCCAGCTTGACTTCATTCTTTGCTGCTTCCTTTGCTGATTTTAGCGCCTGGCGTGTGGCTGCCAGGTCCTCCTGCAATTTACTGCTGAAGGCCTTGCGTGTTTTTTTTGCCAGCTGTTTATTGCTCGGTGTCCTTTTTTTGGTGGCACCTGCCTTTTTTACAGGTGACTTCTTACGTGCCACTGCCGTATTCTTCTTTTTAACAATTTTTTTCTTTTCAGCTACAGTTTTGGTGTCAGGTTCAGACATGGCGAGTTACTCCTGGATAAAATACAGCGCACTTAAAAGTATAGTCCCAGTATGAAAATAAATCATTCTTATGTGCTGAAACAAATCCTTATATTTTATTTGTGACATAATTTTCATGTTGCAATTATGTTATTTTGTGTCACTGGGTTGCATAATTAATTCTACTTATGCTTTCACAGCTGGCCGGGCTGCCATTTTCCTGCTTGGATTGCTCTAGATGAATACAGAATCAGAACAATATACAGTCGCTTTGGCGCATACGAGAACCACTGGAGAGGTGTTACAGGCAGTGGATTCTTCGCTGCACGGTCTTAGCCAGGCAGAGGCCGATAAAAGGATTGAATTATGTGGTGAAAACCGCCTGCCCTGTACCAGCCCCCCTGGTGTATTGCAGATATTTGCTCGGCAGTTTGCCAGTCCCCTCATTTATGTATTACTTTGTGCAGCAATATTGTCCATTTTTATACAGGAGTGGTCAGATGCAGGTTTTATTACCGCCGTACTCTTAATTAATGCGGTTATCGGGAGTATCCAGGAATATTCAGCACAACGGGCCGCTGCCGCACTGGATAGAATGGTCACCTCGCGTTGCCATGTGTTACGCGAGGGTGATAGTTATGAGATCGATTCAGAGCGATTGGTCCCCGGTGATATTATTGTCCTGCAATCAGGTGATCGGGTACCTGCCGATATACGTTTATTGTCCTGTCACGATCTGGAAATCGACGAGTCCACCTTAACCGGCGAGTCCTTGCCCGTAAACAAGGATGCACAATTACAACTTCCCCCTGATACCTTCCTGGGTGATCGAAAAAATATGGTATTTGCCGGCACCCTGGTGAACCGTGGCCGGGGTCGTGGTGTGGTGGTAGCAACGGCGCTTAATACGGAGCTCGGGCATATTGCCGCAGATGTATTAATGAAGCCCGTTGCCAGGCCGCCCCTGTTGGTAAGGATGGAAATCTTTACGCAACGGGTGGCAATAGTGGTTGCCGTCGCCGCCATAATAATGGCAGCCATTTCATTTAGTCGCGGCATGCCACTGGCTGAAATTTTTATGCTGGCGGTTGCACTGGCGGTATCCGTGATCCCGGAAGGTTTGCCCGTCGCCCTAACTGTTGCGCTGGCCATTGGTATGCGGCGTATGGCCCAGCGCCATGTCATTATACGTCGCCTGATGGCGGTTGAGGCCCTGGGGTCCTGTACATTTATTGCCACCGATAAAACCGGTACCCTGACCGTTAACCAGTTGACCGTGCGGCGTATTGTATTACCGGCACAACCCGCCTGGACAGTGACGGGTGAAGGCATGGAGGTCGAAGGGGTGGTACAAACAGAGCAGGGGATGCTGTCGACCGGAGAGCAGGCACTGCTTAATCGACTGTGCCTGGCGGCGGTATTACCCAATGATGCATTTATCGGTCATCGTGGCCATGGATGGACCCATCACGGTGATGCGGTCGATGTAGCACTGCTGGTAATGGCGCATAAGGTCGCAGTCGTCAGGGACGAGGCAGTTAACCGTTATCCTGAACTGGCTACCATTCCTTTTGAGTCGGAACGTTTATTTGCAGCGAGCCTGAACCAGCAGGGCAGTTCATCCGTGGTTTTTATCAAGGGGGCAATGGAGCAGTTACTGCCGATGTGTCAGCTTATGGCAACCATAGAGGGTGATGTAACACTGGAGCCAGCGCTGATAGAGCAACAGGCTATTGACCTGGCGGCAGAGGGCTATCGTGTGCTGGGCATGGCAAGTGGTTCCATTCAGCTCAATGAGGGTGAGGTATTTTCTGAAGAGCATTTACATGGCCTGTGTTTTCTTGGCCTGGTGGGCATGATTGATCCGCTACGTAATGAGGCAGTGGATGCGATCACCCGTTGCAGGCAGGCCGGTATAGAGGTTGCGATGATTACCGGTGATCACCCGGCAACGGCATCGGCCATTGCCGTCGAGCTGGGTCTGGACAATCCTTATCAGCCGGTTACAGGGCCGGTATTAAAACGGGCACTGGCCGATAATAGTATTGATCGCCTGACCCGGGAGGCAAGGGTCTTTGCACGTGTAGAACCACACCAGAAACTGGATATAGTCCAGTCATTACAGCGTCATGGGCATTTTGTCGCCGTGAGCGGTGATGGTGCCAATGATGCACCGGCACTGCGTGCCGCCCAGGTTGGCGTGGCTATGGGAAAAAGCGGTACGGATGTGGCGAGGGAAACAGCGAGCCTGATTATCGCCGATGATAATTTTTCATCGATTGTCGCCGGTGTTGAAGAAGGTCGTATTGCCTATGCCAATGTGCGCAAGGTTATCTTCCTGCTAATTTCGACAGGAGCCGCAGAACTGGTGCTGTTTATCCTGGCGCTCATTACCGGTCAGCCACTACCCCTGCTGGCCGTTCAGTTATTATGGCTGAACCTGGTAACCAATGGTATCCAGGATGTGGCGCTGGCCTTTGAGCCAGGTGAGGGCGATGAGTTACAGCGTCCACCACGTTCACCTACTGAGCCTATCTTTAACCGTCTGATGATAGAGCGCGTGGTTATTTCTGCGCTGGTGATTGGGGTGCTGGCATTTGTTCTTTTCCAGTGGCTGTTATCTCTGGGTTATGCACTGGATGAGGCGCGTAATGGTACGTTGTTATTGATGGTGTTGTTTGAAAATATTCACGTATTTAATAGTCGTTCAGAAACGCGCTCTGTTTTTTTTCATCGTTTACTGGCAAATCCCATTTTATTGATGGGTACCCTGGCGGCACAGCTGATTCATGTGGCCGCTATGTATACACCCTGGATAAGCGATGTGCTTGCCATCCAGCCGGTGTCATTAGCAGAATGGTTACAATTGCTTTGCCTGGCCCTTTCTATCTTGCTGGTAATGGAATGTCATAAATGGTTGTGGAACAGGCGTCAGGTGTAAAAATATATTTACTAATAATATAAATTCCCGATTATTTTCGGAACACATACTTCTTTCTTACTTATTGTTTACACCGTAATATCCACTGATGACTGAAACAGATTCGATAATTGACCCGGATATGACTGGCTGGGGCAGGGCGCTGGCTCAACTTGCGTCAGCTGAGTTTTGCCGCCTGGCCGTGATAGTTGTCGGTGATGATCCTTACTGCAGGGAAACAGCGGAAAAAATACTCAGTGGCAGTGAGTCTAATGAGGTGCTGTGGGTGTCTGATACAATCGCCGGTGCATTATCACCGGCCAGGTCACGCACGCAATTAGGCCAGGAGTATGATGGATTAGTATTCGATGCTACCAGCAATTTTGATATTGATGCCTTTGGCGCGGTCACGGGCACATTACGTGGCGGTGGCCTGCTTATATTGCTGATGCCATCCAGTATGCAGCACGGGGCCGCGCTAAAAAGTCGATTTCAAAAACGCCTGCTGCCATTATTAAAAAATGATACCGGTATTTTTCTTGTTCAACAGTATAAGCCCCTGGCAAATATCCCAAAAAGTTTACACTTGAATACTAATCAGCGAGCGAACTGTGACGCACCATTTCGTACACTGGAACAGCAGCAGCTGGTACAGCTGATAGAGTCTGTTGCCATCGAACAACGGCATCAGCCGATAGTCGTTATTTCTGATCGGGGTCGTGGAAAGTCATCGGCATTAGGCCTGGCTGCGGGTCGTTTATTATCGAAACAAATTAATAATATAATTGTAACCGCACCAAGATTGAGCATCTCGGCACCGGTGTTTAAACATGCGCAGCAGGTTTTGCCCGATGCACGGCCCGGCCGTGGACGACTGGACTGGAAACAGGGGTGTTTAAAATTTGTTGCACCCGATGCACTGTTACTTGAGCGACCAGCAGCAGATTTATTACTGGTGGATGAAGCCGCCGCCATAGCATTGCCATTACTGGAGCAACTGTTGCATGCCTATCCGGATATTGTTTTCGCGACCACGATACACGGCTATGAAGGCACGGGCCGTGGCTTTGCCCTTAAATTTAACAAGACACTGGATCGTAATTTAAACCAGTGGCATGCCTTTAGTATGCGTGCGCCGGTACGCTGGATTGAAAATGACCCGCTTGAAATATGGGTCGATAAACTCTTATGTCTGGATGCCGAGTTAGCCGCTGTGCCAACGACTGATGCGATTGATCTCGATGAATGCAAAGTGGTTTTAATAAATCGTGATGAACTCATCGCAGATGCAAAAAAATTATCTTCATTATTTGCATTGCTTGTTTATGCACATTACCGTACCCGTCCTTCAGATTTAAAGCAGTTACTGGATGATGAACGCATAAGAGTTTATACGCTGGAATATAAACAACAGGTATTGGCTGCTTTACTGGTGAATGAGGAAGGCGGTATTGATGAGCCATTATGTGCAGAAATCTACCGGGGTGAGCGTCGCCCCAATGGCCATATGCTGGCGCAGACACTGACGTTCCACGCCGGTTCACCTGATGCAGCAACTTTAAACTATGCACGCATTATGCGTATAGCCGTCCACCCTGAATTACATAACAGGGGTATGGGTAGTTTGTTGTTGAGACGAGTTATTGAATGTGAGCAGGAAAGGGTCGATGCCATCGGTACCAGTTTTGGTGCCACGACAGAATTGATACCCTTTTGGTATAAGGCTGGATTTAAAACCGTGCGTATAGGCTTTACCAGAGATCATGCCAGCGGTACTCATTCTGCTATCATGTTATTACCCTGTAGTCGTGGCGGCGAGAAGGTGTTTAATGAGCTGCGCCAACGTTTTCAATTTAGCCTGTCGAGCTGGTTATCGGGTCCCCTGTTAACTATGCCCAGTGATGTCCGTGATTTAATACGTGATGAACAGCTCGAGGATGTGCAGCTATTAAGTGAGCTGGACTGGCAGGATATAAAATCGTTTGCCACTACCGGCCGTGGCTATGAGGCCTGTATGTGGCCATTGAAAAAGTTGTTGATTAATTATCCACAGGTCGTGGATAAATTAAATCCACAAAGTCAGCTGGTTATTAAAGGACGCATACAGGATGGTCTGGACTGGGCTGTGATAGCAGGCCTATGTGGCCTTAAGGGCAGGGCAGCTGTCATTGCCTGTCTAAGAGGGGCCGTTGTCGAATTCCTTAACTGCCTGCCGGTAAAAGATTAGCCTGTAATCAGGCCGATAAGGATGCGATAACCTGCCCCAGTGCGTGATTAAATACCGAGTGGTCGGCAATAATGCGAGACTGCCCATTATCGAGCTCATCCTTAAATGTCAGTGCATCTTTTTCTAAAACTTTATCACCAACACGATCAACAAATATTAGCTTGGCTTCTTCGAAGAGTAATACTGATAATTTAAGCCGTCGTACAGCACGCTCTTCGCCATTGAATACTTCAAACCAGACGCCCTGTTTTACTTCGCCTGGCAGGCGGGCAAGTTGTTCCCTTGGTGAGGCAGTCTGTGGCTGTTCAATTTCAGGGCCTTCATCGATGATGTCATCCAGGTCGGGTTCTTCATCCAGTATGGCCTCTTCGATATCATCAAAGTTGATTTCGGAGAGGCGCTGCTGGTGTGCTTTTGCAAGCATCTGGATGGATGTGTCCACGCTATCTTTATCCAGTTGTGTTGCATACAGCTGCTCTTTTATTTTTTCAACCAGGGATGTGGCGTTATTGCTTAGCCAGTTCCACTGATCTTTTGACTTTATTGGCTGGACGCTCTGTACCAGTTGTTTCAGGAGCTCGATGGCTTCATTCCATTGCTCACTATCAGAGCCCTCTTTTACGTAATGATAAAACATCAGTGTCGACCATTGCTTGAGTATTAATGGCTTGATAGCATTGGGTATATCTTTATTTTTTGTCTGTTGTTGTAGTTTTGATAAAACTAGCTGGCGCGCATGTTCTTTAATAATCTGCTTCTGGGTTTCGGCTTCTTTCTGGTCGTGCTTTTTCTGTTCGATCGTACGTAGTCGACTCAGGGCGTTGAGTGCATTGTTGAAGCTTGCAATATTCTGATCAAAATTATTAAGTAACTGGTCGGCAATCAGTTCCATGGTTTTGTATAAGGTGCTTTCCTTATCATCTATGCCTATACCGATATGCGCTATGGTATCCAGTACGTAACGTGCCGGATGTTTTTCCTGGCTGAACAGTTTTTTGTCCAGCATGGCTACTTTAATCAGTGGCACCTGCAGGCTAAGCAAGAGTGATTTCATCGCGTCAGAAATATTTTGGTCACGTAAAAATGCGCCGAAGATCATTTCGATAAAATCGATGGTCTTACCGTCAATTTCATTGAGTGACTTTGTTATAGAGGCATTACCGATTTTTGCCATACTGTTGAGCAGGGCACGCTTGAAATCATCATTGTTGATGTTGATTTCTTCACCCGGTGTGTATTCAGGTTTATAGCTGAGCTGTAATTGCGTCAGGGCCTTAATGATGTCTCTACGATCATGGAACTGCTTGCCGCCACTGGCCGCCTGTGCCATGGATGCTCGATTATCGCTGCCTTCAGATTCGCCATTAATAAATCGATTAATGACATTTTTGACGTGTTCAGGGTCTTTAAGGACCGATGACTCAACTGGCGGTTCTATCGTACTTGCCTCTTCTTGCATCAAAAAAATCCTGTCATGTTTAGCTGTCGCTACTATTTAGGTACGTATATTCTCAGGATATACACTATGCCAATTTGTATTAACTGTTGATTATAGTGCTTTCTGGCACATATAGTGTTGAACTGTGGGCAGAAACATAAAAAAGAATATTAGTAATTCATGATATATTCTCTTCACCTGTTAATAGGGTGCTGAAATGAGCCTGATTGATTGTAAAGTATGTTAAATGCGCCATTGAAAATTACTGTTATTGGGGGTCGGGGCTTAGTAAAAGTCTGGATTTGGTCTGATTGACCTATTGTAAGAAAAATACCATGTAATAAACCGTTGATTAGTTATGGATATTAATCATGCCCATATTATTTTTTGAATGTTTAAGGGAAATAAAGCGATTTACCAGACCAATATGGCTTGAGATAGCGGGTAAAAGATAAAGCCGGGCCCTGTACTGGCGCTAGTGCGGGCTGAGTATTTAAATATTGTTAATTATCTGGATGAATCAGTAGGGCCACATCAGCTGCGATCAGCAGCGACAGGTAGCTGAAATTACCATACGGGGTAATTCAGTGAATGTATTAGAAATGGATATAACAGCTTGTCACCATTCACTAGCAGAGCATACTGCAGGTAGATTGGCATAAGAGGGAAAAGAAACATGGTTTTATTCTTTGTGGCCTAAAGAAAAGCCGGCTCATCTCCCTCTGAACCGGCCTTTGAATATCCGGATTTACACCGGACTGTGGGGATGCTTACTGACTAAATACATGGGGTGCATGACAGCTGTAGCAGTTGTCCCCGGCCTTTTTGCCATAACCTGTATGCTCGTTGTTATGGCAGACCTTACAGCGGTCCGTATCCACCTTGTAGCCCGTGGCACCGATACCGGGATAGTAGCCGGTGAGG
>JAOUMO010000150.1 GCA_029881425.1 Gammaproteobacteria bacterium | reverse complement strand
AGCAGGTTGCCAGGTTATTTGATGCATCGGTATGATGATATTAAATGATATGTAATTAATTATATAGATTGATCTATCGTCCAACCCGGCCTGTTTCAAAGCCACCGTATGCGCCGGTCAATGACGAGTCAGTATCATTGCTGCTGGCATCATTCGAGCCGTAATCATCCATTGATATGTTTTGCAGAATTGCCGTATTGCCAGACCCAGGTTGACGGGTTTGGTATACTATGTAGCCAATACAGCTAGAGGCAATCACAGATGTGACAACAAGTTTTGTGAGCAGGGTTTTAGAAATCACTGGACAACTCGCAATACCGCATGGATTAATATCAGTGATGTTCATTTAAGGCGGTATTCTATAGTGAATACTAGGCCAGATTTCTTTTATTACAATTATGAGATGGCTATTTAAGATAAACGGTATGACCTGTATGGGGGGGGGTAATTAACGCTACTAACGTCCCGGTTCGTATTCAGGGTATTGCGGCAAGTCACCGCAGATGTCTTCCCAGTTAGCCTTTGATGTGCTGAATATATGAGCCATGGGTTTTTCAGTAATATCGGATTCTATAGTGCCCAGGCGTATACGTATTTGTTCGGGGGCTTTTATATTCTGGCTCATAATGGGGGCGCCGCAGGTGGTACAGAAATAGCGCGTCTGGCCGGGTGATGATTCATATGTGGATAAATTATTTTCACCCTGGATGAATTCAAAATCGGTTTTATTAACAATGCCATTGGCAGCGAAGGCGCTACCCTGTGCCTTGCGGCACTGTGAACAATGACAGAAAATAATATTCTTAATGGTGCCGTGTAAATGAAATTTTACTGCACCACAGAGACAGCTTGCTTTATACATGGTGGTTTATCCTAGAAGTAACAGGCAAGATCGATCTGTAGCATGTCATCCTGCTTAAGGCTCGATAGCAGGCTGTTGTTATCGAGGTGATGAAAGCTGCGTAGTTCCAGTTCCAGTTTCCAGTTGTCACCCAGGCGACGACTGGCTTCGAGACTAATGATAGTTTCATCCGTATCCAGGTCGACGATAAAACCCAGTAGTGCCTCGGTCGATTGTGCATCATTTAGCGCCAGGCGTAGGCCGACCATAATATCGTTTTCAAGAAAACTACTGGCCTGTTGTTCGCGGTTGTCATAAAGATATTCGGTAATAATGCCAAGATCGGCGCTCGATTCCATGAGGCCGACCAATGTGTATTCAAAGCCGGTAGTGGTGGCATTATAATTTTCGTTGAGCCATTGTCGATGAATTGTCTCCAGTTTCCATAACCAGTTACCAAGGGTGGCCTGTGCGGCCAGTCCGTACTGTGTCATTAAGGGATAATAGGGCAGGAGGACTGTCGAGCCATTATAGATCGTGGGTGTTAATAGGGGTTCACGGCTGGTGCCATTGAAGTAGGACAGGGCCAGTTCCAGTTCGTCAAAGGCCTGTAACCAGCGCAGGGCATAATCGATATGTCTTTCCTCGTCACTGGATTCATATTGCACGAGATCCGTATCCACTACCGGGTATGCGCGTGGGCGTCCTTCAATACCTGCAAAGCTGCGTTCCCTGAAAAAAGGCAACAGGTAAACATCCAGCAGGCCCCAATCTTGCTCGGTACTGGCACGGATCATGGGCTGCCCCAGCTTGTCCTCACCGTCCGTATTTTCAACCAGGTCGGTCTGGTTGATGACATCGACCAGGTGTTGCGATTCCGTTACCCCCCAGTAGACCTTGCTGATACCTATCTTTAGTTCCCAGTGATCAAATACGCGTTGCCAGGCCAGTTCATGTATATCCGTATGGCTGCGTTCCTTATCGTGCTGGTCCAGGCGAACAAAGGGAGTGAAGGTGATGCTTTGTGTGTCATCATCCCAGCTATGGTACAGCTCTGGGCGTGCCGCGACAGATAAATACTGGTCGTGCTGTTGCGAGTTAACTGCTAGCGGTTCATCAAAAAACAGGCGTGACTGGACAGAGAGATTGCCGCTCCATTCCATACTGTACAGGTTGTTACTGCAGCAGATTAAAACAAGGGTGAGTAGGTGTTTTTTCATGTTCGAATTATTTGGCGCGTTTCAAACTACTGCGGTTAAAGTCGCTGTCACTCAGGCCGGTCTTGAATTTGTAATCAAACCAGCTGAGCAGGGTCGATTTACCCGTCTGGTGGTTTTCCATGTGCATCTTGTCGGCGCGCCAGAATTGTCCCTCATATTGTTTGTAGTTAGAATAGTTCAGGGTTTTTAATAATGAATCTTTGCGGTCATAAAATACAATTTTTTCCGGGCGATATTCCTGCTTGTTGACCCATACCTGCTGGCGCGTGTAACCGGAGTTTTCATAGCTGGGGTAGCGCTCAATAACAAAGCAGTCGATACCGTTGATGGTTTCATCCCTGATATATTTGTAGGTATACTTATCCAGTTCCTGGGAGGCAATGTCTTCATAGGCAAACTCACTGCCCATGAAAGGCCCTGATTTGTTCTTGGAGCTTATGCGCTTTACACGCTTTAATGCGGGCAGGTAGAGCCATTGCTCATCTGCTTCCTTTGAGTGTGAAAAGGTGAGGAAGGCCGTGCCTTTAACATCGGCCGGTTTATCGAAAATAGACAGGCTCTTGTCGCCATCAGCCTCTACTTCGAGTGATTTAACACGTAGATGGCGCAGACTGGTTTGACCCTGTTTATTTTTTAGTTCCATCGTGAGGTGGGCAGTGGAGTCTTTAAAACCAGTGTCTTTACTATCGGCTTTACGGGAAATCTCAAGCCCCCTTGATTCTGCTGTTGTAGTAGCCTGTACTGGCAGAGTTAGTATGGCAAGGAATAGTAGTGTTAATATTTTTAGTTTTTTTAGCATAAATAACGCATCCATTTTAGGTATTAGCAGGGTGTTCCTGGTTTTTATTTTTGTCTATAAGTATGAGCAGGGACGGTAACATGAGGAAATCGAGAATCAGCGCTATCGCAATAATAATACTGGTCATTAGCCCCATGCCGGCATTGAGCTGGAATGCGGACAAGGAGAGGATCATGAAACCGGCAATCAATACTGCCGAGGTGACCCAGAGGGCAACACCTACATTATTAAAGGCATAGCGTACAGCATCACGGCTGTCTAACTGTTTTTCCTTGCACGCACGAATATATTTACTCATGAAATGTACCGTGTCATCGACCACTATCCCCAGTGTCATGGCAGTGACAATGGAGAGCGCAAGGCCGACTTCGCCAACAAAAATTGCCCAGATCCCAAAAGCGCAGCCAGCTGGGAACAGGTTGGGAATCAGGCTGATAAGGCCGTATTTAAATGAGCGTAATGCAATTATTAATATCAGTGAAATAGCCACCAGTGCCACGGTTGTACCGGTTAGCATGCTGGTGATATTGCGTCGGCCGATATGTGAAAACATGATCGCCGGGCTCGCCCCCTCGGTGACAATGTTGGGCGTATTTTCCTGCATCCAGGCCTGTGCGCGATCTTCCAGTGCCATGATCTGGTTGGATGAAATTGTTTTGAGTGTAATATTTAAACGTATCGCCTGTTTAGCGGTATCGATCTGGTCATTCAGGTCGAGACCGTAGGGCAGGGACATCTCATAGAGTAATAAATATTGCGCTGCCAGTTCGCGACTCTGCGGTAACCTGTACCAGGCCTGGTCATCACCGTGCATATTTTTATTTAGGCGTTTAAAGGTATCGGTAATACTGGCAACATGGATGGTTTCATCCTGTTGTTTATACCAGTTGGCAAGGCGTTCAACCTGGTCAAGAAATTCGGGCTTACTAATACCAAATGCCTCGCCACTATCAATTGAGTAGGCAATATTATAGGTACCGGTCAGGTGCTTGGTGGTGAAATCGGTGTCGCGCCTGAACTCAACGCTCTCATCAAAGTAATTCACAAATACATCATTCAGCTGGTTGTTGGGAACGAATGACATGATAATGACGACGCCAATCGACAGGCTGATTAACAGGTTCCTGTAGTGAGTAACAACCAGCTCACCCAGTTTGCTCATGGTATCGGTGCCAACTACAAAATGTTTTGCCTTGATCGGTAGTATGGACATGATCGCGGGCAGGAAGCTGATGGTCAGGAAAAATGCTGCGACGACACCGATGGTTGAAATATTGCCGACATCCCTGAAGGGAGGCGCATCACTCGAATTAAGGCTCAAAAAGCCGAGTGATGTGGTCAGGCTGGTTAAAAAAATGGGCATAAAATTGACCCGCATACTTTCTACAATTGCATCGTGCTTACTGGTGCCCTTATGGATTTCCTGCAGCATGGTGACCAGTAAATGCACCGCCCCGGCAATCGCAATGGTGAGGATAATAATCGGTGAGGATGCCGAAGGCGGTGTGAGCTTAATATCCAGCCAGCCCGCGCTACCCATAGCAACCAGGATGGAAAAGAGCACGAGGATCACTGTCGCCAGGGTGCCACTAAAACCACGTAATAAAATAAACAGGGTAACTATAATGGCGGCAAAGGCCAGCGGCACCAGCAGCATACCATCGGCCTGGCTTGCCTCCGGGAAGGCATTGTTGAGCATGATGACACCGGCCAGGCGCAGCTCGAGCTGTGGATATTTGGCGCGCATTTCCGTGGCCAGGTCGCGTGCAAAGCTCACCACCTGGGGATTTTCTTTCATCTGGTCCACGCCGGGTAACTGGATGATGACATTAATACCCGTATGGGCGCTATCGGCAGAAATCAGGCGGTTGAGCAGCATCGGTTCATCGAGTGCTACCTGTTGCACATAGTGCAGCTCATCATTGGTCAGCTCGGTGGCATTACTGATCAGGTCCGCTACCTGTAAGTCATCCTCTTCGGCCCGGGTATGCTGGAAGTTGCTGATGGAATCGACACGGATTGAAAAGGGGGTTTGCCAGGCACGTCTGGTGATGTCTTCGACTGCGGCCAGGGTTTCACGACTAAATACTTTTTTATCCTTTGGGCTGATAACAAAAAGTAGATTATCGTTTTTGGTATAGGTATTTTGCAGGTTTTCAAAGGCATTTAACTGCGGATTGTCGGGGCTGAAGAATACCCGGTAATCATTGGTAAAGGCCAGCTTGCTAGCACCCGATGCCAGTGTCAGTACGGCAGCTACGGACAGGAGAATAACCAGGTAGCGCCATTTTAGAATCCATTCCGTATATCGAATAATCATCGTGTCCTCAATTTCATATATTATTTTTATTATTAGCGAAAGTTTTTACCTGCTCGAAACCCAGGTGGTTAGCTTCCGTCCTGCCCATAATAGGCCGTATGGATAATGCCCTGTTCATCAACCAGTAAGCCTGTGGGCATGGTGCTCAGGCTGCCCTTTATACAAAACGGTTTATAGCCCCTGAAAAATACAGCATAAAGCAGCTGCGGCATACGCGAAACAATCCCTTTTATAATACCGAGTAGCGAGTGTTCTATACCGAAGGCATGATAACAAGTATTATCCGTGTCAGCTAGAACCGTAAAGGGTGGTGTATGCTGGCTGCTGTGCCGCTGTAAATTTTCCAGTGGTGAATCGAACAGGGCAAGGATATTGAAGTTGCTGACCAATTCTCCATAACGGGAGACGAGTTGATGCATCTGCCGGTTGCAGAAGGGGTAACCGGCGCAACGAAAGAAGGGCAACATACAGCGTTTTTCCTGCAGGTCGTCCAGATCGAATGTCGTATTGT